>NZ_JBEXDT010000021.1:0-90787 GCF_040605905.1 Nonomuraea sp. NPDC005501
TCCGACCTGGGCGAGCTGTCCGGCGGACGGCTGCGCGTGCTGGGCCGGGCCGACGACGTGATCAACACGGGCGGCGAGAAGGTCGTGGCGGGCGCGACGCTGGCCACCGGGCTCGGCAGCGGCAACCTGCACGGCCTGCTGTGGGCGCTCGGCGCGTTCGCCGGGGAGATCGCCTTCTCGCTGCTGGCCCTCCCGCTGCTGCCCAAGCTGGGTGCGGTACGGGTGAGCGCGTACTCGACCGCGCTGGCCGTGCCCCTGCTGACCGTGATCGGGGTGGTGCGGGAGGGCACGGGCATGCTCCGGGTGCCGACCGTCGCGGAGGCGGCCGGGTTCGCCTACCTGGCCTTCGTGGTCACCGTGGTGGCGTTCTTCCTGTGGTACACGGCGCTTCCGCAGCTCGGTCCGGGGCGGGCCGGGCTGTTCGCGGGCCTCATCCCGGTGGGGGCCATCGCGACCGGCGCGGTGCTGGGCATCGCGACGCCGTCCGGCTACGACCTGCTGGGCGCGGGGCTGGTGGTGTGCGGCATCCTCGTCGGCCTCACCGCCCGCCGCCCCGCGCCGCCCGCTCCCGGGCCCGTCCCCGTGCCGGATCTCGCCGCCGAGCGCACGTGAGCCCGGGCCGGAGGCCGGGCGGGAGCGGGCCTCGCGTGGGCGTACGCTTTGGGAAATCGAAAGGATGGGCATGGCCGAGTTCGACTACACCGATCTTCTCCCGCTGGGCGCCGACGACACCACGTACCGGCTGATCACCTCGGAGGGGGTGCGGAGAGTCGAGGCGGCCGGCCGCACGTTCCTGGAGGTCGACCCCGAGGCGATGCGGCTGCTCACCGAGACGGCCGTGCACGACATCTCCCACTTCCTGCGCTCGTCCCACCTGGCCCAGCTCCGCAAGATCATCGACGACCCGGAGTCCAGCGGCAACGACCGGTTCGTGGCGCTCGACCTGCTGAAGAACGCCTCGATCTCGGCCGGCGGCGTGCTGCCCATGTGCCAGGACACCGGCACCGCGATCGTCATGGGCAAGCGCGGCCGCCACGTGCTGACCGACGGCCGCGACGCCGAGCACGTCGCGCGCGGCGTGTACGACGCCTACACCCGGCTCAACCTGCGCTACTCCCAGATGGCCCCGCTGACCATGTGGGAGGAGAAGAACACGGGCAACAACCTGCCCGCCCAGATCGAGCTCTACGCCGAGGACCCCCACGGCCACCCCGACGAGTACAAGCTGCTGTTCATGGCCAAGGGCGGCGGCTCGGCCAACAAGTCGTTCCTCTACCAGGAGACCAAGGCGGTGCTCAACGAGAAGCGCATGCTGGCCTTCCTGGAGGAGAAGATCCGCTCACTCGGCACCGCGGCCTGCCCGCCGTACCATCTGGCGATCGTCGTCGGCGGCACGTCCGCCGAGTACGCGCTGAAGACGGCCAAGTACGCCAGCGCCCGCTACCTCGACTCGATCCCCACCGAGGGATCGCCGTCCGGGCACGGCTTCCGCGACCTGGAGCTGGAGGCCAAGGTCTTCGAGCTGACCCAGAAGCTCGGCATCGGCGCCCAGTTCGGCGGCAAGTACTTCTGCCACGACGTGCGGGTCATCCGGCTGCCCCGCCACGGCGCCTCCTGCCCGGTCGCCATCGCCGTCTCCTGCTCGGCCGACCGGCAGGCCCTCGCGAAGATCACGCCGGAGGGCGTCTTCCTGGAGCAGCTGGAGACCGACCCGGCCCGCTTCCTGCCGGAGACCACCGACGAGCACCTGTCGGACGACGTCGTCAAGGTGGACCTCAACCGGCCCATGCCGGAGATCCTCGCCCAGCTCACCAAGTACCCGGTCAAGACGCGCCTTTCGCTGACCGGCCCGCTCGTCGTCGCCCGTGACATCGCGCACGCCAAGATCGCCGAGCTGCTCGACGACGGTGGCGAGATGCCGCAGTACCTGAAGGACCACGCCGTCTACTACGCGGGGCCGGCCAAGACGCCCCAGGGCTACGCGTCGGGCTCGTTCGGGCCGACGACGGCGGGGCGGATGGACTCCTACGTGGAGCGCTTCCAGGCGGCCGGGGGCTCGATGGTCATGCTCGCCAAGGGCAACAGGTCGCGCCAGGTGACCGAGGCGTGCCGGCAGCACGGCGGCTTCTACCTGGGCTCCATCGGCGGGCCGGCGGCGCGGCTGGCGCAGGACTGCATCAGGAAGGTGGAGGTCCTGGAGTATCCGGAGCTGGGCATGGAGGCGGTGTGGAAGATCGAGGTGGAGGACTTCCCCGCGTTCATCGTCGTGGACGACAAGGGCGACGACTTCTTCGACGATCGCACGGGGCCGGTGCTGTCGATCGGCCGCCGCTGACCTGAGCCGCGAGGAGGCCCCGCCGGGCACGTCGACCGGCCGGGGCCTTCGGCGTTTCCGGGGTCACCGAAGGCGGCGCGGGGAGGCGGGTCAGGCCAGGACAGCGGCTCGGTGGGGGGCCACGACGCTGCCGTCGGGCAGCAGCAGGCCGGTGTCCTCGAAGAGCACGACGCCGTTGCAGAGCAGGCTCCAGCCCTGGTCGGGGTGGGCCGAGATCACATGGGCCGCCTCACGGTCGGGCGATACCGCGGCGGGGCAGACGGGGAAGTGACTGCAGCACATCGTGCACCTCTCAGATGACGCTCCTGCGATGGGTTTCAGAAGGGCAGCTTGCGCCCCGACGGAGTGCGAAGGTCGAGGGAGGGGCCGGCCGGCTTCCTCGGCCGGGGGTGAACCTGGGTCTGGCGCATCCTCATCACGTCCTTCGGGTGAAGCCGTCATGATCGCTGACTTGGTCGTGCCTCCGACGCGTGCTCCCCATTCTGCCGATCGTGGCGGTCACTTTCCGGATTCTTGGGGAGTCGCCTCGTTAGTAGCTTCACTCTGCACCCACCCCCTTACGACACCCTTACAACCGGCCTACCGCACCCCAGAGTTCCCGGCGCACCCCTTCCCGTGCTGACTGAGCCCCCTTTATCGGCGTAATGCGCTTTTCTCCGGACTTGGGAAGCCACCTCGGAAAGGGCCTCGGAGCTGGGGAAATGCCATTCCGTATCGGGTGCGGAACGGTCGGGAGTCACGGCGTACGGGACCGGGGTCCGCGGCGGGCACGTACACGCGGCGTCGCGCGCATCCCTTGCGGCGCGGCGGCCGGGCCCTCACCATGTGGACGGGCACGACACTTCGCGCGTCCATGGGCGCGCCGAGCAGGCTCGCTGACGGGGCGAGTCAGACGGGTTGACTTGGATTCGCAACATTTTATCGGCCGGGCCTCTACTGGTCGGTTTACACAAATAGGTAAGCTGCCAGGCATGCGTGCGCCCTCCGGTTACCTTCTCGCCGCGCGCTACCGGCTCCTGGAGCCGGTCGGACGCGGCGGCATGGGCACCGTGTGGCGGGCGCACGACGAGCTGCTCGACCGCTACGTCGCGGTCAAGGAGGTACGCCTGCCGGCGGTCCTCGACGAGGAGCTGCGGGCGGAGCTGTGCGCCCGCACCGAGCGCGAGGGCCGGGCCACGGCGATGGTGGCGCACCCGTCGGTCATCACGGTGTTCGACGTCGTGACCGAGGACGACCGGCCGTGGATCGTCATGGAGCTGCTGCAGGCGAGGTCGCTGGAGCAGCTCATCCAGCAGGAGGGACCGCTCCATCCGCGCCGGGCCGCGGAGATCGGCCGGCAGATCCTCGGCGCGCTGCGGGCCGTGCACGCCAAGGGCATCCTGCACCGCGACGTGAAGCCCAGCAACGTGCTCGTCACCGACGACCGGGCCGTGCTCACCGACTTCGGCCTGGCGGCGCTGGAGGGCGACGTCTCGATCACGCAGGCGGGCATCGTGCTGGGCTCGGCGGGCTACATCGCGCCGGAGCGGGTGCTCGGCGCCAAGGCCAGCCCCGCCGGCGACCTGTGGTCGCTCGGCGCGACGCTCTACACCGCCGTCGAGGGCAGGGGCCTGCACGGCCGCCGTACGGCCGCCGCGGCCCTGGCGGCGCTGACCAGCGGCGAGCCCATCCCGATGACCAAGGCGGGCCCGCTCGCGCCCGTGCTGGACGCGCTGCTCCGCATCGACCCGGAGACCCGCCTCGACTCCGTGCGCGCCTCGCTCATGCTGGCGCGCGTGGCGGCGGGCGGCTCGGCAGAGGAGCCATTGGCCTCCCGCAGGCCCGTACGAGCGGCACAGGCGGCGACCGCGGCCTCTTTCCCACGCCGGCCCTCGCATCGCGGGCTGCACAGAGCCGACGCCATGCAGCGGGCCGACATCCTGGCCGCCCCGGTCACGGTGCCCTCGCCCAGGCAGGAGCGCCGGCCCGGCGAAGGCGTCCATCGCCGGCGGGTGGAGCAGCGGCCCGCGACTCCGTCGATCTATGCCCGCGTCATGACGACGGTGATAAAGTTGTGCCTTCCTCGAAGGTTCTGGCCAAGGGAACTTCGCAAGCGAGGCTAAAGCACTTTCCAAGCGAAATAGATATCTTCTTCTCATGCCGGAACACCAGACACGCCTGCTCGCCGAGCGCTACGAGCTCATCTCTCCGCTCGGGCGAGGGACGATGGGGACGGTGTGGCGCGCCAGGGACCGTGCCCTCGGCCGCGAGGTGGCGGTCAAGGAGATCCGGCAGGACTCCGGACTCACCGAGGAGCAGCGGGCCGAGCTGCGCGAGCGCATGGTCCGCGAGGGCCGCATCGCGGCGCGCATCAGCCACCCGGCCGTCGCCGCCATCCACGACGTGCTCATCGAGGACGGCAGCCCGTGGATCATCATGGAGCTGGTCGAGGCCCGCTCCCTGGAGCAGGTGATCGACGAGGAGGGGCCGCTGCCGCCCCGGCTGGTCGCCGAGCTCGGCGTCGACCTGCTCGGCGCGCTGCGGGCCGCGCACGCCCAGGGCATCACGCACCGCGACGTCAAGCCGGGCAACGTGCTCATCACCGAGACCGGTCGCGTGGTGCTGACCGACTTCGGCATCGCCAAGGCCGAGGGCGACCCCAGGCTCACCAAGACCGGCATGGTGATCGGCTCCCCCGGCTACACCGCTCCGGAGCGCGCCAGGGGCGAGTACACCGGTCCCGAGTCCGACATCTGGTCGCTCGGGGCGACGCTGTACTTCGCCGTCGAGGGGCGTCCCGCGTACGAGCGGGCCTCGATCGCGGAGACGCTCGCGGCGCTGCTGAGCGAGAACGCCGACCCGCCCACCCAGGCGGGCCAGCTCGGGCCCGTGCTGACCGGGCTGCTGAACAAGGACCACAGGAAGCGGCTGAGCGCGGCCAAGGCCGAGACCATGCTGCGGATGGTCGCCGACACCCCCACCCACGAGATGCCGGTCATCACCGCCGAGGCCCTGACCGGCCAGGAGGCCTCCGTGCCCGACGCCACCAACCCCGCCAGCGGCTCCAGGACGCCGGGCTCGCCGGCGTCCGGCCCTCAGCGGGGAGCGGGCGCGCGTCCTCAGGCCGGGGGGACGGCCGGGTCCCAGGGCTCGGGCCGCGAGGGGTCAGGTCGTGACGGCTCCGGCACGGTGCCGCGCCCCAAGGCCGGGGCGGCGCCCGGCGCCCAGCAGACCGGTCCCCAGCAGGCCGGGCCTCAGCAGCCCGCCGCCCAGCAGGCCGGTTCCCAGCAGCCCGGCCCGCAACGGCCCGGCGCCCAGGGGGCGGGCCGTGCGGTGCCCGACTCCGAGCGCACGGTCAGCCTGATGCGCCCCAAGACCCCGCTCCCGGGCCGCCCCCAGCAGGGGCCGCCCGCCGACGAGGGGTCCCTCCAGACCCAGCGGATCCAGACGCCCCGGCCCCACAGCGCTCCCCCCGGCCAGCAGGTCTACCCGCCGGCTCCGGGCCAGCAGCCCGCCCGCCCCGTGCCGCAGGGCCGGCCCGGCCAGTACCCCCAGCAGCCGATCTCCGGTCAGGGCCCCTACCAGGGTCCTCCCCCCGGCCCCCAGCAGCCGGGCCCGGCACCCTACGGGCCGCAGGGGATGGCCACGGAGCGGCCCGACTCCAAGGGGCTCGGCACCGACCTGTTCGCCATCGCGGGGCCCGAGGAGCGGCCCGCCGGCAACCGCACGGGCATGCTCGTCCTCATGGCGGTGGCCGCCGCGGCCGCCGTGATGATCGCGATCCTCATCGTGGCCATCCTGTCGAGCTGATCCGGCACCCCCGCGCCCCCGATTGAGACGTCCGGTGTGGGACAGACTGGGGGCATGAGCGAGTTCCGCATCGAAACAGACTCGATGGGCGAGGTGCGCGTGCCCGCCGGAGCCAGGTGGCGCGCGCAGACCCAGCGGGCGGTCGAGAACTTCCCCATCTCCGGACGGCCCCTGGAGCCGTCGCACATCGCCGCGCTCGGCCTCATCAAGGCCGTGGCCGCCGAGGTCAACGCCGAGCTGGGCGTCCTGGACAAGGACCTGGCCGAGGCCATCGCGCAGGCCGCGGCCGACGTCGCCGAGAACGAGCACGACGACCACTTCCCGATCGACGTCTTCCAGACCGGCTCCGGTACCTCGTCCAACATGAACGCCAACGAGGTCGTCGCCCACCTCGCGCAGGAGCGGCTGGGCCGGCCCGTCCACCCCAACGACCACGTGAACGCCTCGCAGTCGTCCAACGACGTCTTCCCCACCTCCATCCACGTGGCGGCGGCGACCGAGGTGACCTACCACCTGATGCCCTCGCTGGAGCACCTGGCGGCGAGCCTGCGGGCCAAGGCCCTCCAGTTCGACCAGGTGGTGAAGTCCGGGCGGACCCACCTGATGGACGCGACGCCGGTGACGCTCGGGCAGGAGTTCGGCGGCTACGCCTCGCAGATCGAGCACGGGCTGGTGCGGGTGAAGTCGGCGCTCGGGCACGTGCTGGAGCTGCCGCTGGGCGGCACGGCCGTGGGCACCGGCATCAACACCCCGCCGGGCTTCGCCGAGAAGGCCATCGCCAAGCTGCGCGAGGCGACCGGCATCCCGTTCCGCGAGGCGCTGGACCACTTCGAGGCGCAGAGCGCGCAGGACTCGATCGTCGAGCTGTCGGGTCAGCTCAAGGTCGTGGCCGTGTCCCTCAACAAGATCGCCAACGACCTGCGCTGGATGGGCTCCGGGCCGCGCGCCGGGCTCGGCGAGATCAACCTGCCCGACCTCCAGCCGGGCTCGTCCATCATGCCGGGCAAGGTCAACCCGGTGATCCCCGAGGCCACGGCCATGGTGGCGGCGCAGGTCATCGGCAACGACGCCGCCATCACGTTCGCGGGCGCCTCGGGGACGTTCGAGCTCAACGTGCAGCTCCCGGTGCTCGCGCGCAACATCCTGGAGTCGATCCGGCTGCTCGCGAACGTGTCGCGGCTGCTCGCCGACCGCTGCGTGGCGGGCATCACGGCCAACGTGGAGCGGCTGCGCGAGTACGCGGAGTCCTCGCCGTCGATCGTCACCCCGCTCAACCGGTACGTCGGCTACGAGGAGGCGGCGCGCATCGCCAAGCAGGCCCTGGCCGAGCGCAAGACCGTCCGGGAGGTGGTCGTCGAGCGCGGCCACGTAGCGTCCGGAAAGATCACCGAGGAGCAGCTCGACGCGGTCCTCGACGTGCTGGCCATGACGAACTCCGGCAAGGACTGACCGGCGCCGCTCAGCCGGTGGCGTGGGCCCAGCGGGCCAGCAGCGCGGCCGCGGCCCCGGACTCGACGGCGTCGGCCGCGCGCTTGCGGGCGGCTCCCAGGGACGGGACGAGGTCGGCGGCGGGCGGGGCCCCTTCGGCGGCCACGAGCGCGGCGGCGGCGTTGAGCAGCACGATGTCGAGCACCGGTCCCGGCTCGCCCGCCAGGACCGCGCGGGCGACCGCGGCGTTGTGCTCGGCGTCGCCGCCGCGCAGGTCCTCCGGACGGGCCCGCGGGATGCCGAGGTCGGCGGGGTCGAACGGGGTCGCGGTGACCTTGCCCCGGCGTACCACCCAGATCGTGGACGGGCCGGTGGTGGTCAGCTCGTCGAGGCCGTCGTCGCCGCGGAAGACGAGCGAGGAGCAGCCGCGCCGGGCGAGCACGCCCGCGATCACCGGCGCCATGCGCGCGTCCGCGACGCCCACGGCCTGCGCGGCGGGCAGCGCCGGGTTGGTGAGCGGGCCGAGGAAGTTGAAGAACGTGGGCACGCCGAGCTGGCGCCGGACGGGCGAGGCGTGTCTCATCGCCGGGTGGAAGGCCCCGGCGAAGCAGAAGGTGATGCCCACCTCCTCGGCGATCCGCACGACCTCGGCCGGCGGCAGCTCGACGCGCACGCCCAGCGCCTCCAGCACGTCGGCCGCGCCCGTGGTCGAGGAGGAGGCCCGGCCGCCGTGCTTGACCACGCGGGCCCCGGCCGCCGCGGTCACGACGGCGGCCATGGTGGAGATGTTGACCGTGCCCGCCCGGTCGCCGCCGGTGCCGACGAGGTCCACCGTCTCGCCCGGCACCCTGATCGCGTACGAGCGGGCCAGCATGCCGTCGGCCAGGCCCGTCACCTCGTCCACGGTCTCGCCCTTGGCGCGCAGGGCCACGGCGAAGCCGGCGATCTGGGCGTCCGTGGCCGCGCCGGACATGATCTGGTCCATCGCCCACGCGGTCTGGTGTGCCCGGAGGGAGGAGCCGTCGAGGAGCGAGCCGAGCAGGGAGGCCCAGGTGATCGTCATGTGAACGCCCTTTCGCTGGTCGAGGTGCTCGACGGGGGGCGTCCCGGACATGCGGGCGGCCGCCTCGTCGAGGCGGCCGGGATGCGTATGCGCGTGCGGGTCCGCCTAGGAGGCGGGCCACCACTGCTGCGCGTACGCGGTCATGGGGCAAACTGTATCAGCCGGGCCGGCCCACATAGGGCGATGGTGATCTGTGTAGCCGGGCCCCATCATGCGGCTGCGGCGCAGCGCTTAGGGTCGGAGGTATGGCGAACGAACTGACCGGTGCGCTGACGGGGCGGACCGCGCTGGTGACCGGGGCGGGCGGCGGCATCGGGGCCGCCTGCGCGCGGCGGCTGGCCGCCGCGGGAGCGCACGTGCTCGTCGTCGACCGCAGGGCGGAGGCGGCCGGGAAGGTGGCCGCCGAGGTGGGCGGCACGGCCGTGGTGGCGGACCTGGGCGATCCGGGGTTCGCCGAGGGGCTGCCCGCCGACGTGGACATCGTGGTCAACAACGCCGGGTTCCAGCACGTGGCGCCCATCGAGGAGTTCCCGCCGGAGGTCTTCGCCACCATGCTGCGCGTCATGGTGGAGGCGCCGTTCCGCATCGCGCGGCGAGTGCTGCCCGGCATGTACGCCCGGGAGTGGGGCCGGTTCGTCAACATCTCGTCGGTCCACGGGCTGCGCGCCTCGCCGTTCAAGTCGGCGTACACGACGGCCAAGCACGCGCTGGAGGGCCTGTCCAAGACGATCGCGCTGGAGGGTGGCCCGCACGGCGTGACCTCGACCTGCGTCTGCCCCGGGTACGTGCGCACGCAGCTCGTGGAGGACCAGATCGCCGACCAGGCCAGGGCCCACGGCATCGACCCGGGTAAGGTCGTCGAGGACGTCATGCTGAGACCCGCGGCGATCAAGCGCCTCATCGAGCCGGAGGAGGTGGCCGAGCTGGTCGCGTACCTGTGCGGCCCGAGCGGCTCGTTCATCACGGGCGTCTCGCTGCCCGTCGACGGCGGCTGGACGGCGCGGTAGCCCCGACGTCATGAACACGCCCGCCACCCACTTCCTGGAGCTGCTCGCCCGTGAGGCGTCGGCCGTGGAGTTCGAGGGGCCGATCATCCAGGCCCGCGCCGAGGGGGCCGACGCGGCGACGATCGAGGAGCTCGAACGCGCCAAGATCGAGGCGCTCAGGGTGCGGGCGCTGCTGAGAAGGCGGGCCAGGCGCGAGGCCGAGCTGTCCGCCCTGTACGACACGGCCGGCGACCTGGCCGCGCTGCGCGACCTGGACGCGGTGCTGGAGGCGATCGTCCACCGGGCCAGGCAGCTCCTGGCCACGGACACGGCGTACATGACCCTGCACGACCCGGAGCGGGGCGACACGTACATGCGGGTCACCGACGGGTCGATCTCGGCGAAGTTCCGCGCGCTGCGGCTGGCCATGGGGGCCGGGCTCGGCGGGCTGGTGGCGCAGTCGGCCACCCCGTACGCCACGGCCGACTACTTCGCCGACGCCAGGTTCCGTCACAAGGACGACATCGACGAGGCCGTCAAGGAAGAGGGCCTGGTCGCGATCCTCGGCGTTCCGCTGCGGCTGGGACAGCGGGTGATCGGCGTGCTGATGGCCGCCGACCGCAGTGCCCGGCCCTTCCACCAGGAGGAGGTGTCGCTGCTGGCGAGCCTGGCGGCGCACGCGGCGGTCGCCATCGACAACGCCCGGCTGCTCCAGGAGACGCGCAACGCGCTGGAGGAGCTGTCCAGCGCCCATCGCACCGCCCGGGCGCACGCCGAGGCCGTGGAGCGGGCCGCGCTCGCGCACGACCGCATGACCTCGCTGGTCCTGCGGGGCGGCGGCATCGAGGACGTGGCGGCCGTGGTGACCGACGTGCTGGGCGGCTCGCTGGCCGTGCTCGACGACCTGGGCAGGCCGATCGCGGGGCCGCTCGACGGGGCCGTGGGCGAGCTGGACGCGGGCGTGTTCGAGGCCGCGCAGGCGTCGCGGGCGCTGGGCCGTACGGTGCGCAGGGGTGACCTGCGGATCGCGTCGGTGGACGTCGGCGGGGAGCCGCTGTGCACGCTGGTCCTGCGCAGCGACGACGCCGACGAGCGGATCCTGGAGCGGGCGGCGCTGGTGTGCGCGCTGCTGCTGCTGTTCCGCCGCAGCGTGGCCGAGGCCGAGGGGCGGGTGCGGGGCGAGCTGCTGGACGACCTGATCTCCCGGCCCGGCACTCCCGGCCTGACGGACCGGGCGCGGCGGCTGGGCGTGGACCTGGGCGCGCCGCACGTGGTCGTGGCCGCCCGGCACGACGGGCAGCGGGAGCGGGCCGCGTTCTGGGCGTCGTCGCACGCCGCGGTGCGTCACGGGCTGGCCGCGGGCCGGGCCGGCGAGGTCGTGCTGCTCCTGCCCGGCGACGACGCGGGCGCGCTCGCTCAGCGCGTCGCCGCCGAGCTGAGCGCCTCGCTGGGCACGCCGGCGACGGCGGGCGCCGCACGGGTGGGCGACAGGGCGGGAGACGTGGCGGGTGACAGGGCGGGCGACAGGGCCGGTGACAGAGCCGGTGACGTGGCCGGGGCCTACCGGGAGGCGCGGCGGTGCGCGGAGGCGCTGATCGCGCTGGGCCGCGCCGGCGACGGCGCGAGCGCCGCCGAGCTGGGCTTCGTCGGCCTGCTCATCGGTGAGGGCCGCGACGTGCACGGCTTCGTCCGCTCGGCGCTCGGCCCCGTCGTCGACTACGACGCCCGCCGGGGCACCGCGCTGACCGGCACGCTGGCCGCCTACTTCGGCACGGGCTGCTCCCCGTCCCGTACGGCCGAGGTCATGCACATCCACGTCAACACCGTCACCCAGCGGCTCGACCGCATCGGCAAGCTCCTCGGCGACGGCTGGTCGGAGCCGGAGCGGGCGCTGGAGATCCAGCTCGCGCTCCGCCTGCACCGCCTCGGCCACACATCGGCGCCGTAGACTGTGGGCTTCGCCCCCATATAAGTGACTCCCGTCACTCCCTAGCGTGACGGCATGGCCACTTCCATCAAAAGGGTCGTCGGCGCCAGCCTGATCGGCACCACCATCGAGTGGTACGACTTCTTCCTGTACGGCTCGGCAGCCGCCCTCGTGTTCAACAAGCTGTTCTTCCCCGAGGCCGATCCGCTGACCGGCACCCTCCTCGCGTTCCTCACCCTCGCCGTCGGATTCGTCGCCCGCCCCCTCGGCGGCCTGATCTTCGGCCACTACGGTGACCGGTTCGGCCGCAAGACCCTCCTGGTGGTCAGCCTGCTCCTGATGGGCGCCGCCACGTTCCTCATCGGCTGCCTGCCCACGTACGCGACCGTCGGCGCCGCGGCGCCGGTGCTGCTCACGGTGCTGCGGCTGGTGCAGGGCTTCGCGCTCGGCGGCGAGTGGGGCGGCGCGGTCCTGATCGTCTCCGAGCACGGCGAGGCGAGCCGGCGCGGCTTCTGGGCTTCGTGGCCGCAGGCGGGCGCGCCCGGCGGCAACCTGCTCGCCACCGGCGTGCTGGCCATCCTCGCCGCCACGCAGTCGGACGCGGCGTTCCTGAGCTGGGGCTGGCGCGTGCCGTTCCTGCTGTCGGGCGTGCTGGTGCTGATCGGGCTGTGGATCAGGCTGTCGATCACCGAGTCCCCGGTGTTCCAGCAGGCCGAGCCGGAGGAGACGGCGCCGATCATCGGCGTGCTGCGCCACCACTGGCGCGACGTGCTCATCGCCATCGGCGCGCGGCTGGCGGAGAACATCTCGTTCTACCTGATCACGGTCTTCGTCATCACCTACGCCAAGAGCACCGGGATCGCCAACTCGACCGTGCTCAACGCCGTGCTGATCGGCTCGGCGATCCACTTCGTCACGATCCCCATGTGGGGAGCCCTGTCGGACCGGCTCGGCCGCCGGCCGCTCTACATCGCCGGCGCCGCCGGGATCGGGCTGTGGATCTTCGCGTTCTTCCCGCTCATCGACACGGGCAACTTCCTGGCGATCACGCTGGCCGTCACCGTGGGCCTGATCTTCCACGGCATGATGTACGGCCCGCAGGCGGCGTTCTTCTCCGAGCTGTTCGGCACCCGGATGAGGTACACCGGGGTGTCGATCGGCGCGCAGCTCTCGGCGATCGTGGCCGGGGCGCTGGCCCCGCTCATCGCGGTCGCCCTGCTCAAGGACTTCGGCAGCTCCCTGCCGATCTCCGTGTACCTCGGCGCGGCGGCGGTGCTCACGCTGATCGCCGTCTTCGCCGCCCGCGAGACCCAGGGCCGCGACCTGGCCGAGAAGGTCCGCGCGTGAGCGCCTCCCCGGAGTTCACGTCCGTGAAGGTCACGACGCCGAGGCTCACCCAGCACGTCGTGACCGTCGAGGGCCGGGCCGGCGAGCCGGTCCTGTTCGTCCACGGCAACGTCTCCTCCTCCGCGTTCTGGCACACGAGCATGGCCGCGCTGCCGGACGGCTTCCGGCCGCTCGCGGTGGACCTGCGCGGCTTCGGCGACACCGACCCGGAGCCCGTGGACGCCACGCGCGGCCTGCGGGACTACTCCGACGATCTGCTGGAGCTGGTGGACGCGCTGGAGCTGCCCGCCGTCCACCTCGTCGGCTGGAGCCTCGGCGGCGGCGTCGTCCTCCAGGCGCTGCGCGACCGGCCCGCCGCCGTCCGGTCGGTCACGCTGGTCAACCCGATCTCCCCCTACGGGTTCGGCGGCACCGAGGGCCCTGACGGCACGCTGACTCATCCCGACGGCGCCGGGTCGGGG
Organism: Nonomuraea sp. NPDC005501; assembly: GCF_040605905.1. NCBI lineage: Bacteria > Bacillati > Actinomycetota > Actinomycetes > Streptosporangiales > Streptosporangiaceae > Nonomuraea > Nonomuraea sp. NPDC005501. The sequence goes on from NZ_JBEXDT010000021.1 coordinate 13,337, forward strand.
GCGGGGGCGGTCAACCAGGAGTTCGTGGCCCGGCTGCGGCGCGGCGACCTGTCGGACGAGGACCCCGCCTCGCCCCGCTCGGTGTTCCGCTCCGCGTACGTGGCGAGCCCGGTGGAGGACGAGGACCGGTACGTCGCCGCCATGCTCACCACCCGGGTCGGCGACGGCCACTACCCGGGCGACGCGGCCACCTCGCCCGCGTGGCCGGGCGTCGCCCCGGGCACCCAGGGGGTGCTCAACGCCGCGGCGCCCACCCGCTTCCGCCTGGACGACCTCCACGAGATCAGCCCGAAGCCGCCCATCCTGTGGATCCGCGGGGCCGACGACGTCATCGTCTCCGACACCTCGCTGTTCGACCTGGCCCACCTCGGCGCCATCGGCGTGGTGCCCGGCTCCCCCGGCACGCCGGCGCAGCCCATGGTCACCCAGACCCGGGCCGTTCTCGGCCGCTACGGCCCGTACCGCGAGGCGGTGCTGGACAAGTGCGGCCACAGCCCCCACCTGGAACGCCCCGACGACTTCCGGCGCCTGCTGGCCCGGCACCTCCAGGAGTCCTGATGCTCGCCCACTACCAGTTGGCCGCCGGGGCCCTCACCCTCGTCGCGAGCCTGCTCAGCCCGGCGTCACCGGCCGCCCCGGCGGCCGGGCGGGCCGGGACGCTCACCGTGCCGGGCGCCGAGCGGACCGTCACGGCCACGCTCGACGACCTCACCACCGCCGGCACCACCCGCACCGGCCACACCGACCCCGCCGACTGGGCCGGCCTGCACTCGGCAGCCACCGTCAACCCCACCGGCGTCCCCGGCGTCCAGATCGACGGCTACTTCCCCGACACCTCCACCACCAACCCCACCCACGGCTGGAACCACGACGCCCAGTTCGTCATCAGGCTCCCCGAGCACTGGAACGGCGGCCTGGTCGTCACCGGCACCCCCGGCAACCGGGAGCAGTACGCCAACGACTTCACGATCTCCGACTGGGTGCTGTCCAAGGGGTACGCCTTCGCGGCCACCGACAAGGGCAACACCGGCCTGGAGTTCCACACCGACGGCCGCCGCCCCGGCGACGCCATCGCCGAGTGGAACGAGCGCGTCACCCAGCTCACGGTCGCCGCCAAGGCCGTCGCCGCCCAGCGGTACGGCAAGCCGCCGCGGCGCACGTACGTGGCGGGCATCTCCAACGGCGGCTACCTGGTCAGGTGGCAGCTGGAGAACCGCGGGTGGCTCTACGACGGCGGCGTCGACTGGGAGGGCACGCTCTGGCGGGTCAAGGGCGACAACCTGCTGAACTTCCTGCCGGCGGCGCTGAAGGCGTACCCGGACGAGGCCGGGGTGCGGGAGGCGGGCTTCGCGGCCGGCTCGGAGTTCCTGTGGCCGTTCCACCGGCAGTACTACTGGGAGCTCACCCAGCAGCTCTACCAGAAGGAGCTGGACCCGGCCTACGACGGCGCCCCGGCCGACTACGACTACGACGCGCGCCGGCCTTACGCGGCGCTCGCCAAGATCGCGCTCACCGGGCGGATCACCAAGCCGCTGATCACGCTGCACGGCACGCTCGACTCGCTGCTGCCCATCGAGCGCGACTCGGACGTGTACGCCCGGATGGTGGGCCCGCACCGGCCCTTCCGCTACCACCGGGTGGAGGGCGGCAACCACCTCGACAGCCTGGTGGACGTCTACCCGGACCGGCTCAGGCCGATGCTGCCGGTCTTCCGCGACGCCTTCGCCGAGCTGGAGGAGTGGACGGGCCGGTAGGGGCTGTCAGTCCTTGAGGTAGCGGTGCCTGCCCGCGCGTGCCAGCCGTACGAGGTGGCGGGCGAAGGGCAGGCGCCGGCCGATCCGGTGCAGGGCCGTGTCGCGGCCGAGCGGCGACCGGCGGGGCGGCGCCACGGCGGCGGTCGGGCGGACCATGACCGCGCCGCGCCGGATCTCCAGCCCGAACCGGAGCCCGATCTCCTCCTCCGCGCCGCGCAGCGACGGCAGCCACCGGCCCGGCCCGAGCACGTCCGGCGGCGCGAACATCCGCCTGACCGGGAGCCTGGCCACGAGCTGGCCGGCGGTGCGCGTCAAGCCCGGCTCGACGAGGGCGGGCGCGCTCACCTCGCGCGTCCTGCGCCCGGTGCCGCGCAGCACCAGCTCCAGCGGCGGTCCCCCGCTCGGCGGCACGTACGGCACCGGCAGCACCACGTACAGGCTGCCCTCCTGCCGCCGGACGGTGACGCCCGGCGAGACCAGGGCGATCGACTCGGCGAACGAGCGCGGCTCGACGGCCAGGCCCAGCTCGCCCTCGTCGGTCCAGCAGGGCACCACCAGGCGCGTCTTCGGCCGCTCGGCGAGCACGCCGAGGCAGTTGAGCGGCCCCTCCGGGCGGCTTACCCGGGCCCTGGCCTGGTGCGCGCCGCCGTACATGCGGACGTGCACCTCCCACTGGCCGGACCTCAGCGGCCGGCCCATGGCGGCCTCGGTGGCGTCCACGCGGGCCTCGCCGACGATGCGCACGCGGGTGTGGCGGCGCCCCTCCTGGACGCGCTCGACCCGGTACGCGACCGGCAGGAAGTGGATGACGCCCGTCTCGGCGTGCCGGACGTAGACCTCGATGCGGGCCCGCTCGACCGCGGAGGTGACGTCGGTGACGCCGTCCGGGAGCAGCGAGGGGTCGACCGAGCGGGGCGGGATCCAGTGCAGCCGGTCGCCGTCGGCGCGGAAGACGGTGAGCCGCCCGTCGCCGCCCAGCACCTCGACGGTCAGCGCGAGCACGAGCACGTGGCCGTCCCAGCGGACCTCGGTCAGGTCGGCGGCCAGCCCGGCGCGGCGGGTGGAGTTGGCCAGCAGGACGAGCTGGTCGAGCCGGCCGGCGCGCAGGAGCGCCGCCACGACGCGCAGGTGCACGGGCAGGTAGCGGTCGAGCCGCTCGGGGAAGCGCTCCAGCACCAGCTCCCTGAGGATGGTGAAGTGCATGCCCCGGTCGATGGAGGAGCCGGCGAACCTGCTGGTGAGGAACGGGCGCAGCGCGGTGGAGCGGAACCAGTAGGCGTACATGCGGTCGCGGTGGCGGCCCTCGCCGATGCAGGAGTCGATGTCGTCCAGCAGCTCGCGCAGCTCCGTCACGATCGTCCGGGGGTCCTCCTCGGGCTCGGGCCACTCGCCGAGGTGGCAGCAGACCTGCTCGGCGAGGATGGCGACGACCTTGGCGTTGAGGTAGGCCCGCACGGAGAACGCCTGCTCGGCGAGCTGGCCGCCCGGCGCGGCGAAGCCGAGGCCGTGCTGCTCCAGGAACGCCCGGCGGTAGAGCTTGTGCGGGGTGAGGAGGGAGAAGAGCCGGTCACGCAGGATGTCGGCGCGGGCCCGGCTCTGCTGGAAGGCGCTCATGGGCGGCCCCGTGTCGCGGGCCAGCCGGCCGACCAGCACGTCGGCGTCCGTCTCCACGGCCCGCTCGTACATGCGTTCCAGCGCCTCGCGCTCCAGCCGGTCGCACTGGGACATCAGGTAGACGTACTCGCCCCTGGCCGCCGCGATGCCGACGTTGCGGCCCCGCATCGGGGAGCCGCTGTGCGGCAGGTGCAGGACGCGGACGTTGCGGCGCACCGCGGCGACCGTGTCGAGCCGCTCGGCGATACCGTCGGCGGACCCGTCATCCACGAAGATCACTTCGTAGTCGTCGGCCGGCAGCGACTGGCCCAGGACGGAGCGCAGGCACGGGTCGGCCGTATCCCCCGGGTTGTGGACATCGACGATCACACTGACCTTCACAGCCATGCGGTCAGCGTGCGCCCACCCTCATGATCTGACCCACAGGCTTGCCGATTGCTGAGGAAAAGGATGACCTGTCAGTACCAACCCGTGGACTGGGAGTGTCCCCACGCGCCGCACGGCGAGCCGTAGCGGCCCTTGATGTAGCCGAGACCCCACTTGATCTGGGTGGCGGCGTTGGTCTGCCAGTCGCCGCCGGCCGAGGCCATCTTGCTGCCGGGCAGGGACTGAGGGATGCCGTACGCGCCGGAGTAGCGGTTCATCGCCCGCTCGTTCCAGCCGCTCTCCTTCTGCCAGAGCCGTTCGAGGCAGCCCCACTGGTCGGCGCCGTAGCCGAACGAGGCGAGCATGGTCCTGGCGACGGCCTTGTTGGTGCCCGGTGAGGGGGTGCTGCCGGGCGGGAAGTTGGTGGGCGGGAAGCCGCCGCCGCCCGGGGCCTTCTTCTTGACCTCGACCCAGTCGAAGCCGGACGGCTTGCCGGCGCGCCCGTCCTTCAGTTTGTCGGCTCGGTAGGCCTGGACGGCGGCCTCCTTGAGCGCGTCGGTCTTGGGGTCGGACCCGCCGAAGTCGCCACTGGCGATGTTGCCCATGTCGGTCAGCGACAAGGGGGTGCGGGGCGCGTCGGCGTTCTGGACGGCGCGGTAGGCGACGAAGCCGCCGCCGCCGACGACGATCACGACCGCCAGGCCGACGCCGAGCACCCGCTTGGGGGTCAGCCTCGAGGAACGGGCCGGTCGGCGTGCCGAGCGGGGGGTTTCGGGAGCGCGACGCTCACTCAACTGCGGTCCTGGGCTCACGAGCAATGAGCTTGCCCTGTCCTGGGGGGTGGTCCGCAACCGAAACGGGACATTCGGCAGGACAACTCTGGTCCCACCAGCCACTTGGCGTGCCGTTTCCCGCACGGTGTGATTTTCGTCACACGTTACCGTGGCTTTCCGGTGAGCAGAGGCGGCCTATAGGCTGACGGGCGTTTTTTGTGGTCGTGTGCGTGACATGTCACAGTTCTATGACGCACGTCAGATGCATCCCATATCTGGACGAATAATGTGCAGGTGGCCGGCATCCTCCTCATCGAAGACGACGCCTCCGTGCGCACAGCCCTGGAGCTGGCACTGACGCGGCAGGGACACTCCGTCACCTCCTACGCCACCGGCGAGGAGGGCCTGGACCACATCCGGTCGCGCCGGCCCGAGATCGCCATCCTCGACGTCATGCTCCCCGGCATCGACGGGGTCGAGGTGTGCCGCCGCATCCGCCGGCTCGACCAGCTCCCCGTGATCCTGCTCACCGCCCGCGGCGACGACCTCGACATCGTGGTCGGTCTGGAGGCCGGGGCCGACGACTACGTGGTCAAGCCCGTCGAGCCGCGCGTGCTCGACGCCCGCATCCGCGCCATCCTGCGCCGCGCCGAGTCGGCGGCCTCGGACCGCATCACGTTCGGCGACCTCGTGATCGACCGGGGCGCGCTGAAGGTCACGCTGGCCGGCAAGGAGATCCACCTGACCCCGACCGAGCTGCGGCTGCTGCTGGAGCTGGTGCGCCACCCCGGCCAGGTGCTCAACCGGCGCTACCTCCTGCGGGAGGTCTGGGACCACACGCACGTCGCCGACTCCCGCCTGGTGGACGCCTGCGTCCAGCGGGTACGCGCGAAGATCGAGCCGAAGCCGGCCGAGCCGGTGTTCATCCACACCGTGCGCGGGTTCGGCTACCGGTTCAGCCCTCCATGATCAGGAACCGTCTCGGACGGCTGATCAGACTGCCCATCGGCCTGCGCGCGCGGCTCGTCATCACCTTCACCCTGGTCGCCGTCACCGCCTCGGTGCTCGTCGCGACCATCGGCTTCGAGCTGGCCAAGACCGCGCTGGTCGAGCGGGCCGAGGACACCGCCGTGGACGTGGTCAGCCGCGAGCTCGACCGCATCACCTTCCCGATCGGCAGACTGCGGCAGGGCGAGGCGTCGCCCACCGCGCAGAACCTGGAGCAGCTCGGCCAGGCGCTCGACGGCCCCGGACGCAGCGTCGTCGTCGAGTACCGCGACCTGATCTACGCCGACGGCCCGCTGACCATGGACGACGTGCCCAACGAGCTGTACGGCCGGGCCAAGCAGAACGTCGTCACCCAGCTCAGGGTGATCGGCAACGAGCTGTGGCTCGTCGTCGGCTCCGAGGTCTACCGGCGCGCCGGCTCCACCGCCGAGCCGACCGGGCTGCGTACCTTCGTCTTCTTCCCGCTGCGTGACGAGCAGAGCCAGCTCGCGGCGCTGCGCGGCAAGCTCACCCAGGGCGGCGCCAGCATCGTCGCGATCGCCCTCGTCGTGGCCCTGCTGTCGGCCCGGCAGGTGCTGCTCCCGGTCCGGCGGCTGAGCGCGGCGGCCCAGGCGCTCGGACAGGGCCGGCTCGACACCCGCCTGCCGGTCCACGGGCAGGACGAGCTGGCCGAGCTGACCTCCCGCTTCAACGACGCGGCGGCGGCGCTGGAGCTGAGCGTGTCGGAGCTGCGGGCGCTGGAGGCCATGTCGCGCCGGTTCGTCGCGGACGTCTCCCACGAGCTGCGCACGCCGCTGACCGCGATGACGGCCGTGGCGGACGTGCTGAACGACGAGGCGGAGCGGCTCCCGGAGGACACGGCACAGGCCGTCCGGCTCGTGCTCAGGGAGATCGAGCGGCTGCGCGAGCTGATCGAGCACCTCATCGAGATCAGCCGGTTCGACGCGGGCACGGCCACGCTCAACCTGGAGCCGGTCAACGTGTCCGACGCCGTCCAGGGCTGCCTGGAGGTGCGCGGCTGGGACGAGGACGTGCAAGTGAGCGTACCGCCGGGCCTGACGGTCAACCTGGACCCGCGCAGGTTCGACATCATCGTGGCCAACCTGGTCGGCAACGCGCTCAAGCACGGCCGGGCGCCGGTGCTGGTGAGCGCCCGGGGCACGGAGAACGGCCTGGAGGTGAAGGTGCGCGACCACGGCAAGGGCATCCCGCCCGAGGCACTGCCCCATGTCTTCGACCGGTTCTTCAAGGCGGGCGCCGGGCGGACCCGCAGCCAGGGCAGCGGCCTCGGCCTGTCCATCGCGCGGGCCAACGCGCAGCTCCACGGCGGCACGATCTCCGTTCGCCCGCAGTCGCCGGGCACGCTCTTCACGGTCTGGCTGCCGCGCGCATGAGGGGCCGCACGGCACGGACGACCCCCGGCCGGGGCCCGCTGCGCCCACGCGGCGCACGGGGCGCCCTGGCGCTCCTCACGGGCGCCCTGCTGGTGCCCGTGTCCGCCTGCGGCATCTCGCCGACCGACGTGCGGGAGGTGGCCGGGCCGCCGACGGTCGCGGTGCCTCCGCCGTCCAAGACCATCTACCTGATCAAGGGCGGCAAGCTGACGCTGGAGCCGGCCGACGTCGAGTCGGACACCGTCGAGAGCCTCCTGACGGCCCTGTTCGCGGCCTCAACGCAGCCGCTCGGCGGCCGTGACACGGCGCTGCGCGGGTTCACCCTGGAAGGCATCGAGGACTCCCTCAACCCGATCCGGCGCGACGAGGTCAAGCTGCCCCGCACCTCGACGCTCACCGTGATCGTCAAGGGCGAGGGCACCCTGTCGCGGCCCGCCAAGGCCCAGATCGTGTGCACGGCCCAGCAGGACGCCGCGTTCGAGCAGGTCAAGATCGTCCACAGGTACGAGAACCGCCCCTCCAAGGTGGAGGGGCGGTTCATCTGCGGCGACCTGAAGTGACCCGCCTGAGGCGACCTAGAGGTTGATGTCCTCCAGCATCTCCGTCACCAGGGCGGCGATCGGCGAGCGCTCCGACCGCGTCAGCGTCACGTGGGCGAACAGCGGGTGGCCCTTGAGCTTCTCCACCACGGCCACGACACCGTCGTGCCGGCCGACGCGCAGGTTGTCGCGCTGGGCGATGTCGTGGGTGAGCACCACGCGGGAGTTGGCGCCGATGCGGCTGAGCACCGTCAGCAGCACCCCGCGCTCCAGCGACTGGGCCTCGTCCACGATCACGAACGCGTCGTGCAGCGACCGGCCGCGGATGTGGGTGAGCGGCAGCACCTCCAGCATCCCGCGGTCGTGCACCTCCTCGATCACCTCCGGCGAGGTGATCGCGCCCAGGGTGTCGTAGACCGCCTGGCCCCACGGGCCCATCTTCTCGCCCTCGGTGCCGGGCAGGTAGCCGAGCTCCTGGCCGCCCACCGCGTAGATCGGCCGGAAGACGATCACCTTTCGGTGCTGGCGGCGCTCCAGGACGGCCTCAAGGCCCGCGCAGAGCGCCAGCGCGGACTTGCCGGTGCCGGCCCGGCCGCCGAGCGACACGATGCCGATCTCCGGGTCCATCAGCAGGTCGAGCGCGATCCGCTGCTCGGCCGAGCGGCCGTGCAGGCCGAACACCTCGCGGTCGCCGCGCACCAACCGTACCGACTTGTCGGGCAGCACCCGGCCGAGTGCCGAGCCCTTGTTCGACAGCAGCCGCAGGCCCGTGTGGGCGGGCAGTTCCCTGGCCTCCTCCACCTCGGCCGAGCCCTGGTCGAAGAGGGTCTGAACGTCCTCGTCGGTCACCTGGATCTCGGCCATCCCGGTCCAGCCCGACTCGACGACCAGCTCGGCGCGGTACTCCTCCGCGGCCAGGCCGATCGAGGCCGCCTTGACCCGCATGGGCAGATCCTTGGACACCAGCACGACGTCACAGCCCTCGGCGGCCAGCGCGCGGGCCACCGTGAGGATGCGGGTGTCGTTGTCGCCCAGGCGGAAGCCCACGGGCAGGATGGACGGGTCGCTGTGGTTGAGCTCCACCCTGATGGTGCCGTCCCCCGCCGGCATCGGCTCGTCCAACCGGCCGTGTCTGACGCGCAGGTCGTCGAGGTAGCGCAGGGCCTTGCGCGCGAAGTAGCCCAGCTCGGGATGGTGCCGCTTCCCCTCCAGCTCCGTGATGACCACGATCGGGAGGACGACCTCATGCTCGGCGAAGCGGGTCATCGCCGCCGGGTCGGCGAGGAGCACCGAGGTGTCCAGCACGTACGTGCGCTTGCCGGACTGGGTGGACGGGTTGCTCGAGGACACTGCCACACGTTCTCCCCCGGGCGCCCCTGGCGGGGGGCACCCTGCAGACGAGGTGGGAATCGGACCGGACCCGTGTCCTCGGCCGCGACGTGCCGGCGACGCCGAATTCCGGCCCCCTCGGCAAGTCTTGGCGCAAGGATGGGGCCCTCTCCGGAGTGTCCGGTCTGTGACCGGACACTTCCAACGTTACGTCTTGGATACCCAGATGTCGGGTCAGGAACCGTAACGCCGGTGCCTCGCGGCGTAGTCGCGCAGCGCCCGCAGGAAGTCGACCCTGCGGAAGTCAGGCCAGTAAGCCTCGTGGAAGTAGAACTCGGAGTGAGCGCTCTGCCAGAGCATGAAGCCGGACAGCCGCTGCTCGCCCGAGGTCCGGATGAGAAGGTCCGGGTCGGGCTGGCCGCGAGTGTAGAGATGCTCCGCGATGTGCTCCACATCGAGTACCTCGACGAGGTCCTCGATGCTGGCCCCCTTGCTGGCTTGCTCCTGGAGGAGTGAGCGCACCGCATCGGCAATCTCACGTCTTCCTCCATACCCAACTGCAACGTTCACAATCAGGCCAGGACGGTGCGATGTCGCTTCTTTCGCGTTTTTTAGGACATTGGCGGTCCTGTCGGGGAGCAGATCGAGCGCCCCGACCGGGCTGATCCGCCAGCCCTGCTCCACGAGCTCCTGCGTGACGTCCTCGATGATCCGCAGGAGCGGCTCCAGCTCCTCGCTGGGCCGGTTGAGGTTGTCGTTGGACAGCATCCACACCGTGACCACCTCGACGCCGGACTCCCGGCACCAGGTGAGCAGCTCGGAGATCTTGTCCGCACCCTTGCGGTGGCCCCTGGAGACGTCGCGCATGCCCATGGCGCGTGCCCAGCGGCGGTTGCCGTCGATGATGACCCCGACATGCCGGGGACCGCTGTCCTTGGACAGCTTGGCCTCCAACCGGCGTTCGTACAGCCGGTAGACCAGGTCGCGCAGGCCCACGGAGTCCCTCCCCAGCGGTGCTGTGCCTTTGGTCGAATGACCTAACAGGCAATTATCACCGCGTTTCGCCCGTGCCTGCTCCCTCATTGGGATTCCTGTTGAGATCTTCGGCCGAACGGCGGGGCGTCCGCCGTCTCGGCACGGTCGTGGCGAGACAGCCGTCGGCCTCAGCGACGAGCGCGTGCACGAAGCCGGCGAGCTCCGCCGAGGTGAGCACGGCACGCATGCCGACGCCCCCCGTGCCCCACGCCTCGACGAAGGCGCGGCGCGTCAGCCGCCATCGCCCCGGCCGGCCACGCCCGGGCACCCACAGCGGGATCGTGCGGAGCTGGCAGCGCAGCTCGCCTCCTCCCACCACGGCTGACCTCGTACGATACCGGAACACGAACAGCTCGCTGTCCGGGTCCTCGTCGGGGAAGCGATCATCGGGGTCCGGCCACCGCCCGGCCGCCCCGCGCCCCGCGCGGGCCTCGTCCACGCCGTGCGCCAGCCGTCGCAGCAGCCACCCGCACCGCTCCCCCACGACGCCGTACGGCGTGCCGTCGCGCGACAGCTCCAGGGTGACCTCGTAGGGCATGCCGACGCTGTCCGTGCACGCGACGGGCGTGACGGTAAGGAAAGATCCATCGACGCAGCGTAGTCCCCCCACATCCGCAGCTTTTCCACCCCAAAGTTCCCTAAACCCAAGAAAACACCCAGCCATAATGCCGGGGGGAAGATCACTCGAATGCGTAAAAACGCCGCGCTGTTTCCCCCAGCACGAGCTCCCGGTCCGTGCCTCCCAGCAGGGACGACGTCACCTGCCAGACCGTCCCGTAGTCGGCGGCGAGCAGCGCCACCGGCCAGTCACTGCCGGCCATCAGCCGCTCGGGGCCGAAAACCCGCACCGCGTGGTCCACGTACGGCCGCAGGTCCTCCACGGTCCAGCTCTCGTGGTCGGCCTCGGTGACGAGCCCGGACACCTTGGCGTACACGTTGGGCAGCGCCGCCGCCCGCGTGATCTGGGACGCCCACGGCTCCCAGAGGTGCTCCCTGACGCGCGGCTTGGACAGGTGGTCCACGACGACGCGCAGCGTGGGATGGCGCTCGGCCAGCGTGACCACGTGGTCCAGGTGCCGGGGCAGCTGGGAGACCACGTCGAAGGTCAGCCCCGCCTCCGCCAGCAGCCCGAGCGACTCCAGCACGGTCTCCTGAACCACCCAGTCGGGGTCCGGCTCGTCGTGGATGAGGTGCCGAACTCCGCGAAACTTCGGATGTCTGGCATAGCGCTCGATGGCCTCGGCGGTCTCGTCGGGCCGGGTCAGCGGCACCCAGCCGACCACCGCGGCGACGAAGTCGTGGGCGTCGGCCAGCGCCAGCAGGGCGTCGGTCTCCTCGTACGAGTCGGCCGCCTGCACCAGGACGGTGGCGTCCACCCCGGCCGCGGCCAGTTCGGGCGCCAGGTCCGCCGGCCGGTACGTGCGGTACAACACGCCGTGCTCCGGCGTCAGCCACGGGTAGGAGCCGGTCCCGAGGTCCCAGAAGTGCTGGTGCGCGTCCACGATCACGCCCCAAAACCTAGGATGTCTCGCCGCGCCCGGCAAGGGGCCGCACGATCACGCGGCCGGCCCGTCGCCGTTGACGGGCCGGCCGCGAGGCACCTGTGGGCGGCGTTACGACAGGCGGTCCAGCAGCGCGTTGTACTGGTCCCACAGCTCCTTCGGCAGGTGCTCGCCGAAGGTGTCGAAGTGGGCGCGGATCTGGGCGGCCTCGTCCCGCCACACCTCCGGCTCGACCGAGAGGAGCATGCGCAGGTCCTCCTCGGACAGGTCCAGGCCCTCGGTGTCGAGCGTCTCGGGGACCAGGCCGATCGGCGTGGACACGGCCCCGGCCTCGCCGTTGAGGCGCTCCACGATCCACTTGAGCACGCGGCTGTTCTCGCCGAAGCCCGGCCAGACGAACCGGCCGCCGGCGTCCTTGCGGAACCAGTTGACGTAGTAGATGCGCGGCAGCCGCGCGCCCTCGCGCCGGCCGATCTCCAGCCAGTGGCCGAAGTAGTCGCCCATGTTGTAGCCGCAGAACGGCAGCATCGCGAACGGGTCGTAGCGCAGCTCGCCGACCTTGCCCTCGGCCGCGGCGGTCTTCTCGGAGGCGACGTTGGCTCCGAGGAAGACGCCGTGCTCCCAGCTCAGCGACTCGGTCACGAGCGGCACCGCGGTGGCGCGGCGCCCCCCGAACAGGATCGCCGAGATGGGCACGCCCTCGGGGTCCTGCCACTCGCGCGCGATGGTCGGGCACTGGGCGGCGGGCGTGGTGAACCGGGCGTTCGGGTGGGCGGCGGGCTCCTCGCCGTCCGGCGTCCAGGAGCGGCCCTTCCAGTCGGTGAGGTGCGCCGGGGGCTCGTCGGTGAGGCCCTCCCACCACACGTCGCCGTCGTCGGTGAGGGCGACGTTGGTGAAGATGCTGTTCCCCCAGAGCGTCTTGACCGCGTTGGCGTTGGTGACCTCGCCGGTGCCGGGCGCCACGCCGAAGAAGCCGGCCTCCGGGTTGATCGCGCGCAGCGTGCCGTCCTCGCCGAACCGCATCCACGCGATGTCGTCGCCGACGGTCTCCACCTTCCAGCCCGGGATCGTGGGCTGGAGCATGGCGAGGTTGGTCTTGCCGCAGGCGCTCGGGAACGCGGCGGCGATGTAGCGCGCCTCGCCGGCGGGCGGCGTGAGCTTGAGGATGAGCATGTGCTCGGCCATCCAGCCCTCGTCGCGGGCCATGGTGCTGGCGATGCGCAGGGCGTAGCACTTCTTGCCGAGCAGCGCGTTGCCGCCGTAGCCGGAGCCGTACGACCAGATCTCGCGGGTCTCGGGGAAGTGGCTGATGTACTTGGTGGAGTTGCACGGCCAGGGCACGTCCTCCTGGCCCGGCTCCAGCGGCGCGCCGACACTGTGGACGCAGCGCACGAACTCGTCGCGCTCCTCGATGAGCCGGAGCGCCCTCTCGCCCATCCGGGTCATGATCCGCATCGAGACGGCAACGTACGGGGAGTCGGTGATCTCCACGCCGAGCTGCGAGATCTCGCCGCCGAGCGGGCCCATGCAGAAGGGCACCACGTACATGGTCCGGCCGCGCATGCAGCCCTTGAAGAGCTCGCCGAAGGTGGCGCGCATCTCCGCGGGCGCGACCCAGTTGTTCGTCGGCCCGGCGTCCTCCTCGCGCTCCGAGCAGATGAACGTGCGGTCCTCCACCCGCGCGACGTCGCTCGGGTCCGACGTGGCGTGGAAGCTGTTGGGCCGCTTGGCCAGGCGGGTGAACGTGCCCTGCTCGACGAGCAGGTTGGTCAGGCGGGTCCATTCCGCCTCCGAGCCGTCGCACCACTCGATCCGGTCGGGCTGGGTCAGGGCGGCCACCTCGTTCACCCAGGCGGCCAATTCGGCATTGCTCGTCGGGGCGGATACATCGATGGAAAGCGACACGGCTACGGCTCCTCCAGAGTCTTCAGGGCCCAGTCATCATTAACGACGAAGCCACGTGGAAGCCAATTGGCATAGACCTGTTCACGTGAGCGTCGCCGCAGGCAGGGGCCTTGACGATTCGGGGAGCCTACCCAGCGGGAACCGTTTTAAAAGAATGGCCTCCGGCACTTCAACCGGCTTCCGGAGCATGGTCTAAACCAATTTCCGGAGTGGTATAAACCATTTCCCGTCTCTTTTTCGCTGCGTGGTCTCAGGATTCGACGTCGGGGCCGGAGGAGCGGACGCGGTCGACGTGGCGCAGGGCGTCCCTGAGATCGGCCAGCCAGGTGTCGGTGTGCTTGCCGACCAGGCGCACGCACCAGGCGAGCGCGTCGCTGCGGCTGCGCGCCACGCCGGCGGCCACGAGCGTGTCGAGAACCTGGCGCTCCGACTGCCGGAGCCTGGTCATCACCGGCACGGACAGAGTGGTGAACATCACAGTCTCCCCGCCGCAGGAGACGCCCCAGGAGATCTTCTGGCGGAACCTGCGCTCGGCCTCGCGGGCGATCTCGACGCGGCGCTCCCGGGTCTCCTCCCTGAACCGCCGGACGAGCCCGTCGACCAGCGCCGCGCGCTCCTCCTCGGGCACGTCACCGGACGGCTCGGGCAGCGTGCCGATCACCGCGATCTCCTCGCGGTCGCGGAAGACCTCGGGAGCGCCGGCGAACCAGCCCTCCGGCAGGCGGCCGGTGAACCACGCGCGTACCTGTGCTGTGCTTTCTCCGCTTTCCATGTAATCAGAATTACACCATTGCTCGGCAGACGCACGCACCAGAGGGTATGGAGCTGATGACCGTACGGTTACCTGACCCTGCCGGCCAGGACAGGACTGACGCGCACGACCCCGGCGAGGTTGCGGGTGTGCACCGGACTGATCTTCACCACGTCACCCGTGCGCGGGGCCTGGATCATCTTGCCGTTGCCCCAGTAGATGGCCACGTGCGAGATGTAGCCGGGGTTGGTCGGGTCGCTGCGCCAGAAGATGAGGTCGCCCGGCTGCGCCTGCGAGAGCGGCACCTGGGGGCCCGTCACCCACTGCTGGTGCGTCACGCGCGGCATCCTGACGCCCGCCTGCGCGTAGGCCCACTGCACCAGGCCCGAGCAGTCGAACGTGTCGGGACCCTCGGCCCCCCACACGTAAGGCCGGCCGAGCTTGGAGGCCGCCGCCCGCAGCGCCACCGTGATCTGGTCGACCGACATGAACGCGCCGGCCGCCCACACCTTCGCCTGCTTCTTGGCCGGGGGCAGCACCGGGTTGACCATGGCCACCTGCGTGCCCTTCGGCAGCACCTTGAGCAGGGCGTCGCGCAGCTTCGCGGAGTTGGTCCTGGGAGCGCTGACGATCAGCGCGTTGTCGCGGGGCAGGCCGAGCGCCCGTCCCGTCCGCTTGGACACGACGGCGTCCACCGCGCCGAAGCCCGTCGTCGCGTAGGCGCCGATGCGCAGCGGGCCCGCCGGACCGCTCACACGGCTGTGCAGCGACAGGCCGCCGTCGTTGCCGAGCACGAACGAGACCGCCACATCGCCCGACGCCACGTTCTTCCACAGGGCGTCGGAGGCCGCCGTCACCTTCGGCGTGTAGGAGCGGAACGTCGAGGGGTCGACGGCGAGGGTCTGCACGCGCTTGCCGTCGAGCGTGATGGACGCCGCGTCGGCCAACTCCAGCGCCCGCACGCCGGATAACCGCGCCACCTTCTCCAGCAGCTTCGTGGTGAACGGCTTGCGGGTGACGACGAACAGGTTGGGCTTGTGCAGCGTGCCCAGCGGCTTGACCTCGGGAGCCGGGCCGGACTCGGCGACCAGCGTCTCCCCGGGCGAGGGCCGGGCCTGCGCGGGCGCGGTCGCCGCCGCCTGCCCCTGCCGCACGGACTGCCGCCGCCCCCCGGGCTGGACGAGGAGCAGCACGTCGGCGGTCAGCACCGCGACCAGCGCCACCACGATGAACGGCACCAGCCGCGCGTGGTCACGCCGGACACGGGGCGGACGCCCGTACGGGCCGTGCGGCCCGTACGGGTGGTGAGGACCTCCAGGCGCCTCGGAGCGCAGCAGGTAGCTCAGGTCCTGGCGGATGGCCGAGCCGCGGCGCAGCCCCAGGGCAGCAGAAGGCTCCGCCGGGCCGTCGTGGGCCCGGCGGTGCGTCTCTCCGGGAGTCAGTTGCCGATGTACGGCACGGCCTCGAGGATCTCGACCGTGTTCTGACGGCCGTTGGGCATGCTGTAGGTCGCCTTCTCGCCGATCTTCTTGCCGTTGATCGCCGCTCCCAGCGGGGACTTGGGCGAGTACACGTCGATGGGCGCGCCGCTCTCCTCGCGGGAGGCGAGCAGGAAGGTCACCTCGTCGTCGTCGCCGACGAACCGGATCGTCACGGTCATGCCGGGGCCCACGACGCCCTCGGTCTTCGGAGCCTCCCCGACCTGCGCACTGTCCAGGATCTGGCGGAGGTGGAAGATGCGGGCCTCCATCTTGCCCTGCTCGTCCTTGGCGGCGTGGTAACCGCCGTTCTCCTTCAGATCACCCTCTTCGCGGGCGGCCTCGATCTTCTTGGCGATGTCGACGCGCCCTGGGCCCGAGAGATATTCGTACTCCGCCTTCAGGCGGTCGTACGCCTCCTGCGTCAGCCATGTGACGTTCTCATCGCGAGAGTCGGCCACGGGTTCTCCTTGCTTGCCTAGGGGCCCTGGAACTCTGGGGACGCCCGTGCGGTCGAATTGCGAAAGGCTAACAAGCCCGGCCGCACCAACGCTTCCCCAAACGTCTTATTCTATGAGATTGCAGTACTGGATGTGGACCGAAGCGGCCTCAGCGCTGGTCTCCAGCCGCTCCTTGAGCTGCTTAGTACCCTCTCCCGGCCCGATTCTTACGTCCTTGGTGCCCACCTCGCCATGCTTGGCGTCCAGGGCCCTGATCTGGCAGACGGCCGCGCGATCGGCCGGCTTGTCGAGGGTGAAGACGATCTCGGCCTGGCTCGGCTGCACCGTGAACGACACGACCTGCGCCACGGCGCCGGACGAGCTGCCGGTCATCGACCACATCACGTAGCCCCATCCGCCCGCGATGATGGCCACCAGCACGCCGATCACGACGTGCACGACGAGACGGCCCCCTCGTTGGGGACGGTCCGGGTAGTCGTCGGGTGTGCCGAGAACAGGCCCGTTCCCGACATCTCTGGTGGCCATGGCGGAATCTCCCTGCACTCCTTCAGCGTTATCCGAGACAATTGTCGCCCGCGGGGGCCACGCCCTCGCGACCGCCCAGCAGAAACTAACCTGTCTGGACGCCTGTTCGGTCCGACTGAGGAGACATCGAGCCCGTGAGTGCACCGCTGAGGCTGATGGCCGTCCACGCCCACCCTGACGACGAGTCCAGCAAGGGCGCGGCGACGATGGCCCGTTACGTCCGCGAAGGCGTGGAGGTGCTGGTCTGTACGCTCACGGGAGGCGAGCGCGGATCGGTGCTCAACCCGAAGATGGACCGCCCCGAGATCGTGGCCAACATCGGCGAGGTGCGCCGCGCCGAGATGGAGCGGGCCCGTGAGATCCTCGGCGTCGAGCAGCGGTTCCTCGGTTTCGTCGACTCGGGGCTGCCCGAGAGCGAGGAGGAGGAGCTGCCCGAGGGCTGCTTCGCCCTGCAGAAGCTGGAGGACGCCGCCGCGCCGCTGGTGGCGGCCGTGCGCGAGTTCAGGCCGCATGTGATCATCACCTACGACGACGACGGCGGCTACCCGCACCCCGACCACATCATGACCAACCGGGTGTCGGTGGAGGCGTTCGACGCCGCCGGCGACCCCGACCGCTATCCCGGCGCCGGCGAGCCGTGGCAGCCGCTCAAGCTCTACTACCAGATGGGCTTCACCAAGGAGCGGTTCGAGGCGCTGCACGAGGTCATGACCCAGCGCGGCCTGGGCTCCCCCTACAGCGACTGGATCGCCCGCTGGGAGGACCGCCCCGCCAAGTGGCCGGTGACCACGCGCGTGCCGTGCGCCGACTACTTCGAGATCCGTGACCAGGCGCTGCTCGCGCACGCCACCCAGGTGGACCCCGACGGCTTCTGGTTCGTCTGCCCGCGCGAGCTCCAGCAGGAGATCTGGCCCACCGAGGACTACCACCTGGCCCGCTCGCTGGTCGACACCGAGCTGCCCGAGGACGACCTGTTCGCCGGCATCCACGCCGACGAGGCCGTCTCGCCCGCGCACTCCTGACCCGGCCCGCGGCTCCGGCCCCAGCCGCGGTCAGGACCGGGGGCCGGACCACGGCCCCCCGGTGGCAGACTGGAAGGGTGACTGTTCTCGCAGCTGGCGATGTCAGCCCCGGCCTGCTCGGCTTCACCGTCGTGGCCCTCATCGGGGTCGCCCTCTACATCCTGATCAAGTCGATGAACAAGCAGATGTCGAAGATCAAGGTGCCACACGAGGGCGACACCACCGACGAGGGAAAGAAGGCCGAGTAGATGGCGATCGACGTGGTCGACAACCCGGCGCGGAGCCGGTTCGAGATCCTTGTGGACGGTGAGGTCGCCGGGTTCGCCGACTACCGGCTGCTGCCCGAGAAGATCGTGCTCACCCACACCGAGGTGCGGCCGGAGCACGAGGGGCAGGGCCTCGCGGGCCGGCTGGTCGGCCACGCCCTCGACCTGAGCCGCGACACGGGCCTGCGGGTCGTGCCGCTCTGCCCGTACGTCGTCAAGTACATCGAGCGCCACCCCGAGTACCAGGATCTGGTGGACGCCAAGGTGTCCTAGCGCGCCGCCCGCCACGGCAGGGCTCACCATTCCTTGCGCGACCAGGCGCGTTCGAGCGCCAGCGGGAGCCCCCACCAGCCGAGCGGCGTCAGCACGTCGTCGGCGTCCACGATGCCGAGATGCCCCCACAGCGTGACCACCGGCGTGAAGAGCCGCTCGCCGGCGCGCAGCTCGTCGGGGTCGCTCATGTCGATCTCGCCGGTGTCGATGTCCGGCGACTCGGCGATGAGCCGCGCGATCCGCTCGGGCGAGGCCAGCACGCCCGGACCGAGCCGGGTCAGCGCGGTCACCGCCCCGAGCCAGTCGGCTAGCTGGATGGCGCACAGCTCGGCCAGCACGGTGTCCTCGTGCCGCAGCTCGCCCTCCAGGTCGGTGAACTCCTCGACGGTGTCGTCGTCCTCCGAGAGGTCGGAGACGGGCCCGGCGATGCCCGCGACCACCGACAGCCACAGCTCCGTGTCGTCGTCGGGCATCGGCAGGCTCTCGAACCCGGCGCAGGCCCGCAGCACGTTGGCCGGGTAGCCCGGCTGGCCGAGCAGCACCCGGAGCCGTGTCGCGGCCGCCTCCAGGTCGGCGGCCGGCAGCTCCGGACGCCTCGGCATGCCGCCCAGGACGCGCCGCAGCTCGCTCAGCGCGTTGACCTGCTGCTCGTCGCAGAAGGCCATCAGCTCCTCGTCCTGCTCGTCGTTGACCTCGAACCCCGGCACCCGGCCGTCGGGCAGCGGCGTGTTCAGCCACCGCTCCTGCATCTCCTCGTAGGCGCGCCGGGCCCGCGGGTCGCCCCTGAGCAGCGCGTCGGAGTCGATGTCCCCGGCCTCCACGCGCTCCTCCAGGTGGCGTACGAGCCGGGAGTACATCTCCTGGCTGACCGGCCCCCGCTCGTCCTCCTCCGGCCAGATGAAGTAGTCGGGCGTCTGGAGCGTCGGCATCAGGAGGATCGGCTCGGTGCCGGTGGACTCGACCCAGCGCTGCACCTCACCCACCGTGGCCTGGCCGGACTCGATGAGCATGAGCGTCCGCCGGGCCGATTCCCAGAAGACCGGCGACAGGGCGTTGCCCGCGGCGAGCATCGCGCGCCGCAGGTCCGGCAGCGCCACCAGGGCCAGGCCGGAGGGCACGGACAGCAGCGCCCGCGCGACGTCCCTGCGGGTCAGGGCCGTGGCACGGCGCCCCGCGTGGGCGCAGACGAACTCCAAGTCCACTCTCCGTAACCTACGCCTCCACGCCGCCGGGCGCGTACCCATCCGGTTATGCGCGCGGGCACCGGGGGCAGGTGGGCCCCGTAGGGTGATCCGGGGAGGTCTTGATGAACCGCTTGAAGGACTCGACGAGCCCGTACCTGCTGCAACACGCGGACAACCCCGTCGACTGGCACCCGTGGGGCGAGGATGCCTTCGCCGAGGCGCGGCGGCGTGACGTCCCGCTGCTGGTGAGCGTCGGCTACTCGGCGTGCCACTGGTGCCACGTCATGGCGCACGAGAGCTTCGAGGACGTCGAGACGGCCCGGCTGATGAACGAGCGCTTCGTCAACGTCAAGGTGGACCGCGAGGAGCGCCCCGACGTGGACGCCGTCTACATGGGCGCCACGCAGGCCATGACGGGCCAGGGCGGCTGGCCCATGACGGTGTTCGCCACGCCGGACGGCCATCCGTTCTACTGCGGCACCTACTTCCCGCGCCACGAGTTCCAGCGGCTGCTGGCGGCCGTCGACCAGGCGTGGACGGGCAACCGCGAAGGGGTGCTGCGGCAGGGCTCCCAGGTGGTCTCCGCGCTGACCCAGGGGACGACGCTGCCCACCGGGCCGCTGCCCGGGGCGGACGCGCTGGACCGGGCCATGGACAACCTGCGGGCCTCCTTCGACGCCGGGCACGGCGGGTTCGGCGGGGCGCCCAAGTTCCCGCCGTCGATGGTGCTGGAGTTCCTGCTGCGCTCGGGCGAGCGCGGGATGAGCGGGAAGACGCTGGACGCGATGTCCCGGGGCGGCATCTACGACCAGCTCGGCGGCGGGTTCGCCCGCTACAGCGTGGACGCGCGGTGGGTCGTGCCGCACTTCGAGAAGATGCTCTACGACAACGCGCTGCTCATGCGCGTCTACACGCACTGGTGGAAGGCGGGCGGCGGCGAGCGGGCCCGGCGGATCGCGCTGGAGACCGCCGACTGGCTGCTGCGCGAGATGCGCACCCCGGAGGGCGGCTTCGCCTCGGCGCTCGACGCCGACAGTGAGGGCGAGGAGGGCAGGTTCTACGTCTGGACCCCCGAGCAGCTGCGCGAGGTGCTCGGCGAGGACGACGGCGCCTGGGCGGCCCGGGTGTTCGAGGTCACCGGCACGTTCGAGCACGGCACGTCGGTGCTCCAGCTCCTGGAGGACCCGGACGACGTCGCCCGCCTCGACTCGGTGCGCGCCCGGCTGCTGGCCGCCCGGGAGTCGCGGGTGCGGCCGGGCCGCGACGACAAGATCGTGGCCTCGTGGAACGGCCTGGCCGTCGCGGCGCTGGCCGAGACCGGCGCGGTGTTCGACCGGCCCGACCTCGTCGAGGCGGCCACGGCGGCGGCCGGCCTGCTCGACCGCGTCCACGTCCGCGACGGCAGGCTGCTGCGCACCTCGCGCGACGGCCGGGCGGGCGCGAACGCGGGCGTGCTGGAGGACTACGCCAACGTGGCCGAGGGGCTGCTCGCGCTCTACGGGGCGACCGGGGAGACCCGGTGGTTCCGGCTGGCCGGGACGCTGCTCGACGCCGTGCTCGACCGCTTCGGCGACGGGACGGGCGGCTTCTACGACACCGCCGACGACGCCGAGCGGCTCTTCCAGCGGCCCCAGGACCCGACGGACAACGCCACGCCGTCGGGGCAGTACGCCGCCGCGGGCGCGCTGCTGTCGTACGCGGCGCTGACCGGCTCGACGCGGCACCGGGAGGCGGCGCACGCCGCGCTGGGCACGGTGTCGGTGCTGGCCGGCGGGCACGCGCGGTTCGCCGGGTGGGGGCTCGCGGTGGCGCGGGCCGCCCTGGACGGGCCGGTGGAGGTGGCGGTCGTGGGCGCGCCGGCCGACCCGCGCACGCGGGCGCTGCACCGCGAGGCGATGCTGGCGGACGTGCCGGGCCTGGTCGTCGCCCTGGGCACGCCCCCGGAGGGGGACGGGGCCGCGCCGGTGGCGGGCGGCCCGGCGCTGCTGGAGGGGCGCGGGCTCGTCGGAGGGGCGCCGGCCGCGTACGTGTGCCGGGGCTTCACCTGCCGCATGCCGGTCACGACGCCCGAGGAGCTGCGCCGCGAGCTAGCCGGCGGGTGAGCGCACGGGGCCCTGTCCGTCGGGCTCCGTGGTGGGGACCAGGGTGCCCTGGTCGGTGGACCGGCCGCCGTCGTGGCCGAGGTCGGGCGGGCCCTGCGTGGCGTCCGGGACCTGGGTCTGCGGCGGCTCGGTGAACCGGGGCCCCGTGGTCTCGTCCGGCCCGGTCGACTGCCGGGGGTCGGGCTGGTTCCAGCCGTCGTAGGGGCTCTGCGGGTCGCGGGGGGCGTACGGGTTGTCGTACGGATTGTCGTACCGGTTGTCGTACGGGGAGGTGTAGCCGTAGTCGGACGGCTCGGGGAACTCCTCGACGGGCTTGCCGCGCATGGCCTCGGTCATGAACGCCCGCCATACCTGCGCGGGGAGCTGCCCGCCGAACTGCACGCCGTAGCCCGGGACCGTGACGGTCTTGTTGTCCGAGCGGAACATGTCGACGGCGACCGCGAGCTGCGGCGTGAACCCGTTGAACCAGACCGACTTGGACTCGTCCGTGGTGCCGGTCTTGCCGGCCACCGGGCGGTCGTAGAGCCGGGCGGCGGTGCCGGTGCCGTACTTGACGACCTGCTGGAGCGCGTACGTGGTGTCGGCGGCGGCCTGCTCGGCGACGGCCCGCGCGGAGGCCGGCTTGATCACGTCCTTGGCGCCCTTGGCGTCGGTGACGGACTTGACCACGTGCGCCTCCACGTGGACGCCCTTGTTGGCGAAGGTGGAGAAGCCGGAGGCGTTCTGCACGGCGCTCACCGAGGCGACGCCGAGCGGGAAGGTCGCGGCGGCCTGGTGCGGCTGGAGCTGCGCCGAGGGGATGCCGGCCGCCTCGGCGGTGGCGGCCACCTTGTCGAGGCCGACCTTCTGGCCGAGGTCCACGAACGCGGTGTTGACGGAGTTCTGGGTGGCGCGGACCAGGTTGATCGTTCCGTACGAGCGGCCGCTGTCGTTGGGGATCGGGTGCGTGGGGTCGGAGGCAACGCGCATCGGCGAGTTGCCGTTGACCTGGGTGGACAGCTCCAGGCCGTTGTTGAGCGCGGCGGCCAGCGTGTACGCCTTGAACGTGGAGCCGGCCGGCACCTTGGCGGAGAAGGCGTTGTCGTACCCGGTGAGCTTGGGGTTGCCGCCGTAGAAGGCGACGACCTCGCCGTTGGACGGGTCGACGGCCGCCAGGCCGGTGCGGACCTGCTTCGGGGTGGCGGCGGGCACCGTGTTCTCGACGGCCTTCTCGGCCGCCTGCATGAGCTTCTTGTCGAAGGTGGTGACGACCCGCAGGCCGCCGCTGCTGATGTCCTCGTCGCTGTAGCCGCGCCGGTTGAGCTCGGCGGTGACCTGGTCCAGCATGTACTGCGCCTGGCCCCGGAGCACGAACGGCTTCTTCGGCGCCTCCAGCGCCGGGAACGTCTGGGCCGCGGCCTCCTGCGCGCCGAGCGTGCCGCTCTGGCGCATCGCCTCGACGACCGACCGCCAGCGGGCCTGGGCGGCCGCCAGGTCGGCGCCCTTGGGGTCGGCGAAGCGGCTGGGCTGCTGGATCACCGAAGCCAGGTAGGCGCCCTCGGCCACGCTGAGCTTGCCGACGTCCTTGCCGAAGTACGCCTGTGCGGCGGCCTGGACGCCGTTGGCGCCGCGGCCGAAGTAGATGGTGTTGAGGTACTGCTCCAGCACCCAGTCCTTGGACTTGGACTGGTCCACCTTGATCGAGATCATGATCTCTTTGATCTTGCGGGTGACGGAGCGCTCCTGGCTGAGACCGCTGTAGTAGTTGCGGACGAGCTGCTGGGTGATCGTGGAGCCGCCCTGGAGCTGCTGGCCGGTGAGCGTGGACCACAGGGCGCGGCCGGTGCCCTTGACCGAGACGCCGGCGTCCTCGTAGAAGGAGCGGTTCTCGGCCGCGATGACGGCGTCGCGCACGTGCTGCGGCACCTTGGCCAGCTCGACGTTGCGGCGGTCGACGCCCTGCCGGGCGATGACGCTCTTGCCGTCGCGGTAGTAGATGACGGAGCCCTGCGCCGTGGCCTGCTTCTGCGTGCTGTCCGGGATGGGGGTCATGGCCCACGCCACGCCGAACGCGGCGACCGCGAGGATGATCCCCACGCCGCCGGCGATCAGCAGCCGACGCAGGATCCGTCGTTTCCGCATGCCGTTCCCACCACCGCTCCGCACCTCGCAAACCCCCGTATGCTGGGCGAACGTAAAGGGTAGACGACCGGTGACGGTGCCTCGTCCCTACCGTGATCGTACGTACTGGTCCCCCGCCCGGCGCGGAACGTCCGCCACGAGCGGCAGCACCCGGTACGGAACGGGCGTGTCCAGGGCGATGACGGACGAGGTGCGACGCACGCCACGCACGTCCACGATCTCGTCGATGACCCGCTGGAGATCGGCGTTGGTACGCGCCACGACCCGGCAGAGCAGGTCGCTGCCGCCGGTGATCGTGTGGACCTCCAGCACCTCGGGGATGCGCGCCAGACCGTGCGACACCGGGTCGTGCCCGGCCTCCTGCCTGATCTCCAGCGTGACGAACGCGGTGACGGTGTAGCCGAGCGCCACGGGCGACACGTCCGGCCCGAACCCGGTGATCACTCCCCTGGCCATCAGCCGGTCGAGCCGGGCCTGGACGGTGCCGCGGGCCACGCCGAGGCGGCGCGAGCTCTCCAGCACGCCGAGGCGCGGCTCGGCGGCCAGCAGCGCGATGAGACGGGCGTCGAGATCGTCGATCGTCATGGTGTACAGGAACTCCGGACGTTTCGCGGCTGCGCTGGACAGATTGTCCAGTGTTTCAGGTAACTCTTGCACAACCAGATCAGGTAAGTCGAGATTTAGTGGCATGACTGATGCTTTTCCGGTTAACGGGATGGACGCCGTGGTGTTCGCCGTGGGCAACGCCAAGCAGGCGGCGCACTACTACTCGACCGCCTTCGGCATGCGGCTGGTGGCCTACCGCGGGCCGGAGAACGGCAGCCGCGACGAGGTCGGCTACGTCCTGACCTCGGGCTCCGCCCGGTTCGAGCTCCGCTCCTCGATCAGGCCCGGCACCGACATGGCCCGGCACGTGGCCGAGCACGGCGACGGGGTGATCGACCTCGCGCTCGACGTGCCGGACGTGGAGTCGGCCTACGCCCACGCCGTACGGCAGGGCGCCCGGGGGCTCGTCGAGCCGTACACGCTGGAGGACGAGCGCGGCAAGGTGGTGCTCGCCGCGATCGCCACCTACGGCGAGACCCGTCACACGCTCGTGGACAGGTCCAACTACGGCGGCGTCTACCTGCCGGGCTATCAGGCCGCCGAGCCGCTCGTGGCCGCGCCCGCGGTGAAGAACGGGCGGCTGTTCCAGGCCGTCGACCACTGCGTCGGCAACGTCGAGCTCGGCAGGATGGACGAGTGGGTGGAGTTCTACCGCCGCGTCATGGGCTTCACCAACATGGCGGAGTTCGTCGGCGACGACATCGCCACCGAGTACTCCGCGCTCATGTCGAAGGTCGTGGCCGACGGCACCCGCAAGGTCAAGTTCCCGCTGAACGAGCCGGCCGTCAGCCGCAAGAAGTCGCAGATCGACGAGTACCTGGAGTTCTACGGCGGCCCCGGCGTGCAGCACATCGCGCTGGCCACCAACGACATCCTCACCACGGTCGACCATATGCGGGCGGCCGGCGTGCAGTTCCTCGACACGCCCGACTCGTACTACGACGATCCCGAGTTGCGTGAGCGCATCGGGCAGGTGCGGGCGCCGATCGAGGAGCTCAAGAAGCGCCGGATCCTGGTGGACCGGGACGAGGACGGCTACCTGCTGCAGATCTTCACCAAGCCGGTGCAGGACCGGCCCACCGTCTTCTTCGAGCTGATCGAGCGGCACGGCTCGCTGGGATTCGGCAAGGGCAACTTCAAGGCCCTCTTCGAAGCCATCGAGCGGGAGCAGGAGCGCCGGGGTAACCTCTGAGGCGTCCGAGCGCGACCGCGCCGAGGTCCGGCGAGCTCCCCGCGCGCTCGTGACACCGCGTAAGCTACGTGTCACGCTACGAAGGGGGAGCGCGACGTCATGAGGTTCACCCGCCAGGCGAGCGCCGCGCTGGTCGCGCTCCTGACGCTGCCCGCCTGCTCACAGAGCGGCGACGCCGCGGCCGGCCCGGCCCACCCCGACACCTCGGGCAAGGGCACGCCCGTCGCGGCGAGCGGCGCCGACGCCGGCGCGCCGGGCATCGGCGACAGCGACTTCCCGCTCGACGGCAACGGCGGCTACGACGTCGGCCACTACGGCGTCACGATCGGCTACACCCCGTCCACCAAGCACCTCGACGGGGTCACCACGATCGACGCCACGGCCACCCAGCGGCTGTCGCGCTTCAACCTGGACCTGTCGGGGCTGGAGGTGAGCGAGGCCACCGTCGACGGCGCCAAGGCCGGCTTCTCGCGCGAGGGCGACGAGCTGACCGTCACCCCGCCGACCCCGCTGGCCGACGGCGCCCGCTTCACGGTCAAGATCACCTACGCGGGCCAGCCCAAGCCGGTCAAGGACCCGTCCAACCTCGGCACCTACGGGTTCATCCCCACCACCGACGGCGCGTTCGTGGCCTCCGAGCCCGCCGGCTCCAAGACCTGGTTCCCCAACAACGACCACCCCGCCGACAAGGCCACCTTCGACTTCCAGATCACCGTGCCGCAGGGCCTGACCGCCCTGGCCAACGGCGAGCTGACCGGCAAGAAGGCGGCCCCGGGCGGGCGCACCACGTTCACCTGGCGCGAGACCCACCCGATGGCCACCTACCTGGCCACGGCGACACTCGGCAAGTTCGACCTGCGTCAGGGCAAGACCGCCGGCGGCATCCCGAACCTCGCCGCCGTCGACCCCGCCTACCGCAACGCGCTCGGCAAGCTCTACCGCGTCTCCGGCGAGGTCACCGACTACTGGAGCAAGCTCTTCGGCCCCTATCCGTTCTCCTCGACCGGCGGCGTCGTCGACAACTACTCCGCGGGCTACGCCCTGGAGAACCAGACCAAGCCGATGTACGGCGGCTTCGACCCGGACACGAGCATCATCGCCCACGAGCTGGCCCACCAGTGGTTCGGCGACAGCGTCAGCATCAAGCGCTGGAAGGACCTCTGGCTCAACGAGGGCTTCGCCACCTACGCCGAGTGGCTGTGGTCCGAGCACACCGGCGGGGCCACGGCCGACACGATGTTCCGCCGGCAGTACGCCGTCAAGAACGACCCGGTCTGGAAGTACCCTCCGGGCCGGGCCAAGCCGGACGACCTGTTCAACCAGTCGGTCTACCGGCGGGGCGCCATGACGCTCCAGGCGGTGCGCCGGGCCGTGGGCGACCAGACGTTCTTCACGCTGCTGCGGACGTGGGTGGCCGACCACAAGTACGGCAACGCCACCACTCCCGAGTTCATCGCGCTGGCCGAGAAGCTGTCGGGCAAGCAGCTCGACTCGCTGTTCGACTCCTGGCTCTTCCAGCCCAGCCGCCCCGAGTCCTGAGCGACCCGCGGCCCGGCCCGGCCCGCCCGCCGCCGGCCGCGGGGTCAGCTACCGGCGGGCGGCCGTCCCTCGGGGCCGCCGATGTCGTTCCAGCTCGGGTCCTGCACCACGACGCACGGCTTGACCGGGCCGTCGATCACCCGTCCCGAGAACTGCCACAGGACCTGTGGCTTCACCGGGCCGGAGGTCTGCTCCTCGTTCATGGTGAACTCCAGCAGCAGCGTCTGGCCTTTCGCGATGTACCGGGGCTCGATGTCCACCCCTCCAGCCCGCACATGGGCGGCCTTGTCCCCCGGCACGACGCGGCCCCTGTCGCGCCTGCACCAGGTGCCGGGCTTGACGTACGTCACGTCGGCCGTGACGCCCAGCCGTGCCAGGTCCTTCTCCAGCTTGTCCGCGTCTCTGAACTCCTTGATCTCGATGCCGATCGTGCCGTCGGTGTTCTTCGTCACCGCGTACGCCGGGGATTCGGTGCCGGTCAGCAGCGGCACGGCCACGGCGGCCGCGGCGGCCAGCCCGGCCACCGCCGCCCCCGCGAACAGACGGCGGACGGTCACCCGGCGGCGGTGCTCCACCCCGCGGGCGGCGACTTCGGCTTTCAGCTCCATCAGCAGGCGCTCCTCGAAACTCATCCTGTGGTTCCTTCCATGACGAGGGGAACGTCGCGCAGCGCGCGGCGCGCGCGGTGCAGCCGGACCCGGGCGGTCCCCTGCCGGATGCCGAGGGCCTGCGCGGCCTCCGTGACGGTGAGCTGGTCGATGACGATCAACTCCATCACGGCCCGCTCCCCCTCGGGCAGCCCGGCCATGGCCTCGAAGGCCCGCCTGGCCCTGCTCTCCGCGTCGATCCGCTCCTCCAGGCGCGCGACGTCGTCGGCGTCCAGCAGTCGCCGGCCGCCCACGCGGTCGGCCAGCCTCGACTCCCTGAACGCGCGGCGCCGCTCGGCCGAGAGCGTGTTCCTCGCCACGCCGTACAGCCACGCGATCTCGCTGCCCAGGCCCGCCCGGTAGGTGTGGGCGGAGTCGAGCACTGCCACGAACACCTCGGCCACCAGGTCGGCGACGGTGTGAGGGTCCTCGACCCGGCGGGCGAGGAAGCGGGTGACCGCGTCGACGTGCCGCCGGTAGAAGGCTTCGAAGGCCACGGGATCCGTGGCGATCTCCGCCTGTTTGCGACGCACCGGCCAAGCTCCCTTCGTCGATCTACACCCCTGCTTGGAAGGAGCCCACCGAAGCGTTACAAGCCTGACAGTTGTGATCTATGACACGAATCACCGCCTGTCGGCCGCTGACGGGTGCGGACCGTGCCGGGGCCGGGCGCGGGAGCCCCTACCCTGGCCGTCATGCGCAAGATCGTGGCCCTCCTGGGCGTCGCCGCCATGGCGACCGGTTGCGGCCTCGTGCCCGCGCCGCCTCCGGCCCCGGGCGTGCTGGGGCGGCAGCAGCAGGTCATGGCCGCGTGCATGAAGGGGCGAGGCTTCGCGTACGCGCCGGCCGCACCGGGGACTCCCGCGCCACCGGCCGCCGACGAGCAGCGGCGCCGCGGGGGCGACCAGGCGGCGATGCGCGCGTACCGCTCGCGGTACGGCTACGGGGTCTTCGCCGCGCTCGCCCGCCCGAACGACCCGCTCGCCCACGTCCCGGAGACCCTTCCCCCGCAGGCCGATCTCCCGGCCGCCGAGACGCCGGTGACACCCCCCTCCGCGCCGGCCGCCACCGCGGACCCCACGCCCACGCGGACGCACGCGCCCGAGCCGCCGGCCGTCGGCACGCCCCTCGCCGTGGAGCCACCGGCCGTCGGCACACCCCTCGCCGTGGAGCCGCCGCCCGAGACTCCCGGGCCGGCCCGCACCAGGGCGCACAGCGCGGCGGGCACGGACGCCTACGCCGCCGCCGGCGCCGAGTGCTACGTCATCACCGTCAAGCAGGTCCTCGGCCGGGACGTCACCGACGCGGCCCACCTGCGCCGGCAGTACGTCCGGGCGCTCGGACGGGCCTGGAGGAACGAGCTGGACGCCGACCCGGGACTGATCGCCCTGGCGGGCTCCTACGCCTACTGCCTCACCGCCAAGGGGTACGAGGTCACCGCCACGGCACCCACCGAGGTGGCCACCTCGGAGCGCGACCGGTTCGCCGCGCTCCTGGAGCGGCTGGAGAAGTCCGCCGCCCGGCACCGCGAGGGGAAGCGGGTGCAGAGGCGCTCCCCCGCCGACGTGTCGGACGAGTCGCGCCAGGTCCTGCCGGCCCGCGAGGCCGAGCGGTACCTGCGCCGGGAGATCGCCTCCGCGCTGGACGACCTGGAGTGCGGCGCGCGGTTCTTCGCCGTCTACCGCCCCCGGCAGGAGGCCGTGGCGGAGCGGCTGGCCACCACCTGGGGGCTGGTGCCGTAACGGTCGCCCGCCAGGATCAGCGCCGCCGCGCCGGCCGGCCCGGCGTCCTGGCCCCGCGCGGTCCGGTGCCGCCGACGTCGATCGTCGGGATCACGCCCCGTCTGCCGTACCCGGGGAGAAGACCAGCACCGACGCCGTGAAGGCGTGCACGTGGTTGTGGCCGCCGACCGGCCCCACCTCCCCTGCCGCGAAGAACCCGGCCATGCCGATCGGGCCCAGCGTGTCGCGCAGCGCCACCGGGTCGTGGTCGGCGCTGCCGAACATGGCCGACCCGCGCCCGTTGCAGGAGAACAGCAGCGCACCGTCCGCCTGCCCGAACTCGGCCCGGTGGGCTTCCAGCAGGTCGTACAGGTCCTCGTCGGCCGTGGCGGCGTCGCGCACCTGGAAGCGGACGGTACGCCCGATCTCCACGATGTCGCCGATGGCCACGGCCTCCCGCTCCGGGTCGATGCCGATCACGCCCCGGATGAGGAAGTCGCCGCGTTCGTGGCGCTCGGCGTACTCGTCGATGGCCAGCCCGATCTGCAGGCCGGCGGCGACCAGCTCGCGGTCGTCCTCGTCGAGCTCGCTGACGATGTCCTCCAGGCGCGCCAGCGCGGGCTGCCCGGCCAGCTCCAGCAGGAGGTTGTCCTCGGCGCGGGTGACGACCATGGACGGGCCGATGGGGCGGCACCCCTGGCTGACGACGGTGCTGATCCGCACGGGGCCGCTGAGCAGCACGCCGATCGCGCCCTCGGTGTAGATCTCGCCGTCGGCGAACAGCCGCACGGAACCGCGCCCGTGTGAGCCGTTGGCCAGGCCGCCGATCAGCGGGAGGTCGCCGAGCACGTCCGCCGACCGCTCGACGAACGCGTCCGTCGGGAACGAGTAGGGATCGGCCAGCAGGATCGCCACGTGGTCGTCGGGGCCCCGGTCGGGCAGCCCGACCACCACGAACCGGTCCTCCGCGTTCAGCGTCTCCAGGGCGAACGGCGTCAGCCGCGCCTCCCCCAGCGTGGCCGCCCACGCGCTCACGGACGGCTTCAGCTCCACTCCCTGCCCGTCTCCGATCACTCCTGTGGCACTGCAGCCGATCACGTGCGCGTCGGGCGCGAGCGCCATCGCCCGCTGCCCGGCCCGCGCGACGTCGTCGGGGTCGTCACCGCAGATGAAGAAACAGACCAGGTCCGCCTGGTCGCCGAGCCGGGACAGCGCCTGTCCCACCGCACGCTCGGCGAGCTTCTCCAGGTCCGCCTCCTCCAGGTCCGCACCCACGGCGAGGCCGTCCGCGAAGCGGCTCGTCATCAGGGCCACGCTTCCCGCCTCCCTCGGCAGCTCCAAGTTCCCTAGGCTCCGATTCTCCCCACTAAAGGAACAAGCACGCACACGACGCGTCACTCAATCAGCAAGATCCGTCATCTGCGCCGGACGCGAAACCTCTGCCGCATTCGTCGCGGGGGACGTAGTCTCGATCCCGTGCATCAGCCTCTAAATCTCCGCGAGTTGCGAGAAAGCGGTCACGTTCATCGCACCGTGAAAGCAGAGGTCCGCGAGAACCTGCTGGCCAGACTGCGCGCGGGCGAGCCCCGCTTTCCCGGCATCGTGGGCTTCGACGACACCGTCCTGCCGCACCTTGAGCGGGCTCTGCTCGCCGGGCACGACCTGGTCCTGCTCGGTGAGCGCGGCCAGGGCAAGACCCGGCTGATCCGCACGGTGACGGGCCTGCTCGACGAGTGGACGCCGGTCGTCGAGGGCTGCGAGATCAACGACCACCCGTACGCGCCGGTCTGCACGCGCTGCCGGGCCCTCGCCGAGGAGCTGGGCGACGAGCTGCCCGTCGCGTGGAAGCACCGTGACGAGCGCTACGGCGAGAAGCTCGCCACGCCCGACACGTCGGTGGGCGACCTGATCGGCGACGTCGACCCCATCAAGATCGCTGAGGGGAGGCGGCTGGGCGACCCGGAGACCGTCCACTACGGACTGGTCCCGCGCACCAACCGCGGCGTCTTCTCCGTCAACGAGCTGCCCGACCTGGCCGAGCGCATCCAGGTGGCGCTGCTCAACGTGCTGGAGGAGCGCGACATCCAGGTCCGCGGCTACAACCTGCGGCTCCCGCTGGACGTCCTGCTCATCGCCAGCGCCAACCCCGAGGACTACACCAACCGGGGCCGGATCATCACGCCGCTCAAGGACCGGTTCGGCGCGGAGGTCCGCACCCACTACCCGATGACGGTCGAGGACGAGCTGGCGCTGATCCGGCAGGAGTCGGTGCCCGACATCGGTGCCGACGTGCCGGAGCACCTCGTCGAGACCATCGCCCGGTTCACCCGGCTGGTCCGCGAGTCCACCTCCGTCGACGCCCGCTCGGGCGTCTCGGCGCGCTTCTCCATCGCCGCCGCCGAGACCGCCGCCGCCTCCGCCGTGCGCAGGGCCGCCATCACCGGCGAGGACCGGGCCGTCACCCGGGTGTGCGACCTGTCCTGCGTCGTCCACAGCCTGCGCGGCAAGGTGGAGTTCGAGGTCAGCGAGGAGGGCCGGGAGACCGAGATCCTCGCCCACCTGCTGCGCCGGGCCACGGCGGAGACGTTCCGCAGCCGGCTGGGCGGCATGGACCTGTCCGCGCTGATCGAGAAGTTCTCCCAGGGCAACCAGGTGGAGTCGGGCGAGCTGGTGCCGGCCGGCGAGCTGCTGCACCGGATCGGCCCGGTCGACGGCCTGGCCAAGATCATGTCCCGGCTCGGCATGGGCACGGGCGAGGAGTCGCCGGGGCACGCCGCCGCGGCGCTGGAGTTCGCCCTGGAGGGCCTGTACCTCATGCGGCGGCTGTCGAAGGACGACCTCGACGGGGTGACCGTCTACCGGACGTGAACATCTGACGTCCCTCCCGCGTCAGAGTGGGTGTCCATCACTCTGACCGGGGGGAACCGTCCCATGCGCCCGTTCGTCCATGTCGCCGTCCTGGCCCTGTGCGGTCTGCTCTGCGCGCCCGCGGCACCGGCCGCCGCCACCGCGGCCACCCGCGCCGCACAGGCCGAGGCGAAGACCGAGGCGGTGTTCGGCTACGCGTGGGCCGACGGCGCCGGCAGGCTGCGCGTCACGCCCCGCGCGGCCACCTACCGCAAGCCGCTGCACCGCTTCACCGCCATCGCCGGGGCCCGGCGGCTCACGCTCGACTACACCGGGGCCGCCTACCGCCGCGTCACCGTGGCCTGCGACCTCAAGGAGACCGAGGGCCAGATCGCGATCGACGGCAGGGGACGCGGCACCACCCGGTGCGCTCCGGGCGACCTGACCGAGAGCCTGCGCGGCGGCCCGGTGCCGGTCCACGTCGAGCACCGCGACGGCCGGGCCGTCACGGTCAGCGAGGTCCTGGTCCAGCCGTCGCCCTCCCGGGTGGTGCGGGGCACGCTCCGGCCGGCCGGGGACTCGGCCGTGCTGTTCACCCGCGCCGGCCGTACGGTGCGGCTCGGCTACACCCGGGCGGCGGCCTTCAGCCGCGTGACCCGGGGGTGCCGCGACGGCTGGCTGACCGGCGAGCCCGTCAACGCGGACGCGAACGGCCTCGGCCGGAAGGCGTGCACGGGGGCCGACCTGGCCAGGGCGCTGAGAGGCGTACGGCACCCGGTGGCGGTCCGGGTCGACTACGTGCCCCTCTCCGAGGAGGTCCAGCAGGTCTGGGAGGTCTACCGGGACGCGTGAACGGGCTCGTGGGGTTAGCGTGGGTCCGTGATGGCCTACCGCTATGGCGAGTACCACGACGGCCCCGACCCCCTGGCCCCGCCGTACGACGTGCGGGCGGCGCTGGACGAGATGGGCGACGCCATCCTGTCCGGCTCCACCCCCGTCCATGCCCTGCGTGACCTGCTCAAGCGGGGCCTGCCGGGCGCGAACGACCGCAGGGGCCTCGACGACATGCTGCGCGAGGTGCGCCGCCGCCGCCGCGAGCTGCGCGACAGCGGCCGCCTCGACGGCACCCTCGAACACGCCCGCGCCCTGCTCGACAAGGCCATCGGCCAGGAGCGGGCCGAGCTGTTCCCCGACCCGTCCGACGACGCCCGGCTGCGCGAGAGCGAGCTCGACGGGCTGCCCGACGACACGGCGAGCGCCATCCAGGAGCTGAGCTCGTACGAGTGGCGCTCCACCGCCGCGCGGCAGACGTTCGAGGAGCTGCGCGACCTGCTGCGGCGCGAGGTGCTCGACACCCAGTTCCGTGGGATGCGCGACGCGCTGGCCGACCCCGACCCGGCGGCCATGGAGCGGGTCCGGCAGATGATGGCCGGCCTCAACGACATGCTCGACAAGGACGCCCGGGGCGAGCACACGCAGGCCGACTTCGACGCGTTCATGGAGGAGTACGGCGACCTGTTCCCCGAGCGCCCGCGCGACCTGGAGGAGCTGGTCGACATCCTGGCCCGCCGCGCCGCCGCCACGCAGCGGATGCTGGCCTCGATGACGCCCGGCCAGCGCGAGGAGCTCAACAACCTGATCAACCAGACGCTCGACCAGGCCGGGCTGTCGGACCAGATGCGCCGCCTCGGCGAGTCCCTCTACGCCCGCCGCCCCGACCTGGCCTGGGACACCCCCGAGCGGCTGGGCGGCGAGGAGCCGCTGGCGATGGGCGACGCCGTGACGGCGCTGGAGGAGCTGGCCGACCTGACGCGGCTGGAGTCGGCGCTGCGGCAGGACTACCCGGGCGCCCGGCTCGACGACATCGACGAGGCCGCGGTCCGGCGCGCGCTCGGACGCTCGGCGGTGGACGACCTGGAGGCGCTGCGGCGGATCGAGCGGGAGCTGGAGGAGCAGGGCTACCTGCTGCGCCGCCGCGGCAAGCTGGAGCTCACCCCCAAGGCGGTGCGGCGGCTCGGCGAGACGGCGCTGCGCCGGGTGTTCTCCTCGCTCGACGCCGGCCGGCGCGGCGACCACGACCTGCACGACGCGGGCTCGGCGGGCGAGCTGACCGGCTCGTCACGGCCGTGGCGCTTCGGCGACGAGCAGCCCATCGACGTGGTCCGCACGCTGGTCAACGGCGTGCGCAACGGCGGCCTGCGGCGGGCCGAGGGGTCGCCGGGGAGCGCGGTGCGCCTGTCGGTGGACGACTTCGAGGTGGCCGAGACCGAGCGGCGCAGCGCGGCGGCCGTCTGCCTGCTGGTGGACCTGTCCTACTCGATGGCGCTGCGCGGCACCTGGGCCGCGGCCAAGCAGACCGCGCTGGCCCTGCAGGCGCTGGTGGCCTCGAAGTTCCCGCAGGACGCGGTGCAGATCATCGGGTTCTCCAACTACGCGCGCGTGCTCCAGCCGGACGAGCTGGCGGGCCTCGACTGGGACATGGTGCAGGGCACCAACCTGCACCACGCGCTGCTCATCGCGGGCCGCCACCTCGACCGGCACCCCGACTTCGAGCCGGTGGTGCTGGTGGTGACGGACGGCGAGCCGACGGCGCACCTGATGCGCAACGGGCAGTCGGCGTTCGAGTGGCCGCCCTCCGCCGAGACGCTGGAGCTGACGCTGGCCGAGGTCGACAAGATGACCAGGCGGCGGGCCACGCTCAACGTCTTCATGCTGGCGGCCGACGAGCGGCTGAAGGAGTTCGTGGAGGAGGTGGCCCGCAGGAACGGCGGGCGGGTCTTCTCCCCCGACGCCGAGCGGCTCGGCGAGTACGTGGTCAGCGACTTCCTGCGGCTGCGCCGCGCCCGCTGACCCGGCCGCTCCCGCGAGGGAGGTCAGGCGTCGATGAGCCGGGTGTAGAAGTCGAGGGCGACGTCGAAGCCGTCGCGGCAGTTGCGGTGGGAGCGGTAGCAGGGGCGCCAGGCGGTGCTGGAGCCCACGCCCTCGCGGGCGTCGGCGAGCGCCGCCGGCACCCGCTCCGGCCGGGGCAGCAGCCCGCCGCCGAGGTAGCGGACGCCGGTGAGCTCGGTGTGCCGGCCGGGTTCGCCGGCGACGTAGCGGCCGAGCCGCCAGCCGCTCTCCTCGTCCCACACCAGTGCCGTGCCGTCGGCGAGCCGGACGGTGACGGCGCGGGGGTCGCAGGGACCCTCCCACCAGTCGGAGACCTCGGCGCCGAGCTGCTCGACGACGAGGCGCGCGTAGCAGACCGGCTGCTTCAGCCACTCATCGGTATACGGCTCGACGTGCCTGATGGTCACGGAAGACACCCCCATGTGTCCAAAGGGTGAGAAAAGTGGGACGGTCCCCAACCATACCCGCGCCGAACTTATTCCGTTGCCACACCGTCTAGTCATTACGGACGATATTTACGTCCACGACGGGGAAGGAGGGGAGTCAGATGTTGCCCATGATTGTGTTGATCACGCTCATGGTGGTGGCCGTGGCCGTCACCGAGCTCGTCATGCACTGCTCCCCGGACGGCAAAGACGGCGTCGAGGCACCGCTGGGTGTCGAGCCCACGGTCGAGATCGCCGGGGACTAGTCTCAGCGGCATGTCGTTGCTTCTCTGGCTGCACATCGGCTTCGCCATCTTCACCGTGGGCCCGCTCACCGCGGTGACCATGGCCGCGCCCCGCGCCATCCGCACCAAGAACGTGCCCGTCCTGCAGAGCATCCAGCGCACGACCCGTGTCTACGGCATCGGCGCGCTGGGCGTGCTGGTGTTCGGGATAGCGCTCGGCGCGGTCATGGGCGGGGGCGTGCTCGGCAAGTGGTACATGACGGCGTCGATGACGCTGTTCATCGTCGCCATCGTGCTGATCGTCATCATCGACCGGGATCTGCGCTCGGCCGTCCGGATGCTCGCGAGCACCGAGACGGACGACGACGCCAAGGTCCAGAACGGCCGGATCGCCGCCATCAGCGGGCTGCTGGCGGTGATCTGGCTGGTCATCCTCTTCCTGATGGTGGTGCCGACCTAGACGGCCTGATGGTGGTGCCGACCTGGACGGCCTGATGGTGGTGCCGACCTGGACGGCCTGATGGTGGTGCCGACCTGGACGGCTCCGCCAGGCCGGGCGGTCAGCCCAGCGCGCGGCTCAGGTCGGCGAGCAGGTCGTCGATCGTCTCGATGCCGACCGACAGCCGCACGAGGTCGCCGGGCACCTCCAGCGGCGAGCCGGCCGCGGAGGCGTGCGTCATGCGGCCGGGGTGCTCGATCAGCGACTCGACGCCGCCCAGCGACTCGCCCAGCGTGAACAGCTCGGCCCGGTTGCACACCGCGACGGCCTCCTCCTCGCCGCCCGCGACCCGGAACGACACCATGCCGCCGAACCTCTTCATCTGCTTGGCGGCGGCCTCGTGCCCCGGGTGCTCCTCCAGCCCCGGGTAGAGGACCTGGGTGACGCGCGGGTGGGCGCGCAGGAGGTCGACGACGCGCTCGGCGTTGTCGCAGTGGCGGTCCATCCGCACGCCGAGCGTCTTCAGGCCGCGCAGCGTGAGCCAGGCGTCGAACGGCCCCGCGACCGAGCCCATGGCGTTCTGGTGGTAGGCCAGCTCGTCGCCGAGCCCGCGGTCGGCCGCGACGAGCGCCCCGCCCACCACGTCGGAGTGGCCGCCGATGTACTTGGTGGTGGAGTGGACGACCACGTCGGCGCCCAGCGCGAGCGGCTGCTGCAGGTACGGCGAGGCGAAGGTGTTGTCCACGACCAGCAGGGACCCGTTGTCGTGGGCGAGCTGGGCCAGGGCCGCGATGTCGGCGATGCCGAGCAGCGGGTTGGTCGGCGTCTCCAGCCACACGATCCGCGTCTTCTGCGTCATCGCCGCGGCCACGGCGTCGAGGTCGCCGAGCGACACCGGGTCGAAGTGCAGGTCCCAGCGGGCGTTGACCTTGGCGAACAGCCGGTACGTGCCGCCGTAGGCGTCGTTCGGGATGATGACGTGGTCCTGGGGCCGGCAGACCGTGCGCAGCAGCGTGTCCTCGGCCGCCAGGCCCGAGGCGAAGGCCAGCCCGCGCGCCCCGCCCTCGACCGCCGCCAGGGCCTCCTCCAGCGCCGTGCGCGTGGGGTTGGCCGAGCGGCTGTATTCATATCCGGAACGCAGGCCGCCGACGCCGTCCTGCTTGTAGGTGGACGTCGCGTAGATGGGCGGCACGACCGCGCCGGTCAGCGGGTCGGGCTCCTGACCTGCGTGGATCGCCAGGGTTTCGAAACCGTTCGTCATAGGCCCCACGGTAACGGACGCGCCCCGCGACCGGCTCAGGCGGCGGCGGGCTCGTGCCGGTCGTCGCGCGCCGGGTCCGTCAGCCGGACGACCTCCGCCTCCACGCGCGGCTCGCGGCGCGGCACCGGGATGTACCGGCCGCTGCCCGTCTCCGCGTCGTCCTGGCCGGTGTGCTCCCCGTTGATGCGCGAGAGCAGCACCGGGTCGGCCACCGCGAGCAGCAGCCCGACGACCAGTCCCAGCCCCAGCAGCGTGAATCCGATGACCACCATGGCCTCGTCCCCCTTCCGACGTGTCCAGCATGCGCCGGGGGCGCCGGCCGCCGCCTCCGCTGAAGGGCCGGTCCTGGCCGCCGCCGCTCGGCCGAACGGCCGATACGGGCACTCCGACTTCCGGCTTAGGCTCCATGGCGTGGGGGACGGCAGGCGCATCGTGTACTGGATCAGGCGGCTGAGCGAGATCGCCGTGGTCGGCTGGCTCGGCATGATGCTGCTGGTGGACATGGCCGTGGCGGCCAAGGACGGCGGCCCGCAATGGCTCGTCCCCATCACCGGGGCCGCGGGCATCGTCGCGGTGGCGCTGCGGCGCCGGTGGCGGCTGGAGGGGTTCGCGGCGCTGGCGGGCATGTCGGTGGCCGTCACGGTGGTCCTCGCGGTCACCGCGACGCCGGGTGCGCCCGGGTCGGCGGAGACCGGCGCGTTGCTGGTCCTCACGATCGGCGTGCTGCGCCACGTGGATCCGGTGCGGCGTGCGGCGGTGATGTGCGTCGTCGCGCTGGTCGTGCTGATGGCCGAGGGCGGCTGGCGCCTGTCCGACGGGAGCGGACTGGCGTTCTCCTTCCTGCTGTTCGCGGGCTGGTCCACGGCCACCGGCATCGGCGGCTACCTCCGTTTCCAGCAGGAGCGCCGCGACGAGGCCGTCCACGCCGTACGGCGGGCCGAGCGCCTGGAGCTGGCCCGGGAGCTGCACGACCTCGTCGCCCACCACATCACCGGCATCGTGGTCCAGGCCCAGGCGGCCCGCACGGTCGCGGAGACGAAGCCGGAGGCCGTGGTGCCAGCCCTGGACGCCATCGCCGGGGCCGGCGGCGACGCGCTCGGCGCGATGCGGCGCCTGGTCACGGTCCTGCGGGCGCAGGAGGAGGCGGCCCGCACGCCCGGCACGTCACTGGCCGACCTGCGTCACCTGACCGAGCGGTTCTCCGTGAACGGGCAGCGGGTGGCGTTCGAGATCGGGCAGGGCATCGACGACCACACGCTGCCGCCTGAGGTGATGACCACGCTGCACCGGGTGCTGCGCGAGGCGCTCACCAACATCCGCAAGCACGCGCCGGGGGCGTCGTGGATCGAGGCGGCCCTGCGGCTGGCGGACCGGGTCGCGGTGCTGCGGGTCAGCAACTTCGGGTCGGCGTCCGACCCGCGGCTCTCCCGGCTGGGCGGCGGGTTCGGGCTGGTCGGGATGGCCGAGCGGGTGGAGGCGCTCGGCGGCAGGCTGTACGCGGGCCCGACCCCCGAGGGCGCCTGGGAAGTGGTGGCCGAGTTCCCCCTGCCCTGAGAAGGCCGTCCGCTAGGCGTGGGCGTGCTCCCACGCGGTCTCACCGAGGGCCTCGTGGACCCGGGCGGCGATCCGGTCCACGTCGAGCCGCTCGGCGGCGGGCCGCGGAGTGCCCGCCTCCCGTCTCATGGCCGACGCCGCGTCCAGCAGGCGGGCCGCCTCGGCGTGGTCCCCCGCGAGCGACACCGCGCCCGCCAGCCCCTCCAGGGCCAGGGCCACCGCCCGCGGGTCGCCGCTGGCCAGGGCCGCCTCGTGACCGGCCCGATGCCTGGCCAGCGCCGTCGCGGCGTCGCCGCGCTGCTCGGCGGCGAAGCCCAGCTCGGCCAGGACGAACGCCACGCCGGCCGTCCCGCGCACCTCCCGGAGCCAGTCGAGCCACGGCGTCAGCAGCGCCTCCGCCTCCGTGTACCGGCCCTGCCGCCTGGCGCTCATGGCCAGGCCGAGCACCGCGGACTCCTCGGCCGACTTGTACGACTGCGCCACGGCCAGCCGCCTGGCCCGCTCGTGGAGGTCGTCGGCGGTGGCGTAGTCGCCGGCCAGCAGCGCGATCCGGCCCAGCGCGGACAGCTTGAACGGCACCTCGAAGCCGAGCCGCTCGGCCAGGCGCAGCTCCTCCTCCCGCAGCCGTGCCGCCTCCGCGTAGTCGCCGCGTGTCTCGGCGCGCCGGTCGAGCGCGTCCATGGCCTCCATCCGGCCCCAGTCGTCGCCCAGCTCCGTGAACAGCGCGAGGCTGCGCTCCCCGTCGCACCGCATCGCCTCCAGGTCGCACCGGACCTGGGCCAGCTTGGCGCGCAGGGAGAGCGCGGCGGCGACGCCCCACCGGTCGCCCAGCTCCTCGTACGCGGCCAGCGCCCGGTCGGCGGCGGCCCGGCGCTCCTCGTGGTCGCCGTACGCCCACTGGACGTGGGTGAGGAACCAGGAGGCGAGCGCCCGGCCGGAGGCGTCGAGGCCGGCCTGGCGGACGGCGGGCGGCGTCTCGCCGCTGAGCAGCGTCATCCCGGCCAGCCACACGGACGCCACGGCCGCCTCACCGGACGTGCCTCCGGACCGACCGTCGTGGCGGGCGAGCGCGGCGGTCAGCGACCTGCGGGCCTCGCCCAGCCGGCCACGCAGGTACCAGTACCAGGCCAGCGCGTTGACCAGGCGCAACGGCTCGGGCCCGGCCAGGGCGAGCCGGAGGTTGGCGGTTTCGAGGTCGAGCCGGTCCAGCCAGGCGAGCTGGCGCGGGCCGCGCAGCTCCGCCCGTACGGCCAGCTCCGTGTAGTGGCGCGCGTGCCGCTCCCTGATCGCGTCCAGCTCGCCGGCCTCGGCGAGCCGCTCGGCGCAGTAGGCGGAGACCGACTCCAGCAGCCGGTAGCGCGGCCCCGGCGTCACCACGACCAGCGACCGGTCCACGAGCCGCGCGACGGCGTCGAGCACGTCGACGCCGGGCTCGGCGCAGACCTCCTCGGCGGCCTCCAGCGTGCAGCCGTCGGCGTGGACGGCCAGCCGGCGCAGGACGACCCGCTCCGGGGCGGTCAGCAGCTCCCAGCTCCAGTCGATCGCGGCCCGCAGCGTCCGCTGGCGGGCGGGTGCGTCGCGCATGCCCGCGCTGAGCAGCCTGAACCGGTCGTCGAGCCGCTCGGCCACGCCCTCGACGCCCAGCGCGCGCACCCGCGTCGCCGCCAGCTCCAGCGCGAGGGGGATGCCGTCGAGCCGGCGGCAGATGGTCGCGACGGCGGCGTCCGGCTCGACCCCGGCGCGGGCCGCGAACAGCCGCACGGCCTCGGGCTCGGGCAGCGGCGGCACGGGCAGCAGCCGCTCCCCCGTGACGTCCAGGGGCTCCTGGCTGGTGGCGAGGACGCGCAGACCGGGCGCGGCCTTCAGCAGCCGCGCCGCCAGTCCGGCGGCGTCCGCCACGACGTGCTCGCAGTTGTCGAGCACGAGCAGGGCCCGCTTTCCGGACAGTGCCCGCGCCAGCCTCGGGGCCAGCGGCTCCGCGCCGTCGTCGCGCACGCCCAGCACGGCCGCCACCGCCTCCGCCACGTCCGCGGCCCCCGCCAGCTCGACCAGCCACACGCCGTCCGGGAGATCCGTTCCGGCGAGGGCGCGGGCGGCTTCCAGGGCGAGGCGGGTCTTGCCCACGCCGCCCGGCCCGGTGAGCGTCACCAGGCGGCCCGCGGCGAGCAGGTCGCGTACGGCGGCCAGCTCGCCGTCCCGGCCCACGAGGTCGGTGAGAGGGGCGGGCAGGTTGGTCACAGGCTCCTTCGGGGTGGCCCGCCCTGGGCCCGCGATGGAGGCGGAAACGGGGGCGGACAGGGCGGGGTCGTGGCGGAGGATGGCCTGGTGCAGCGCCGACAGCTCCGGCGACGGGTCCAGCCCCAGCTCCTCGGCCAGCAGCTCCCGCAGCTCCCCGTAGCTGGCCAGGGCCTCGCTCTGCCGGCCGCGCCGGTAGAGGGCGAGGATGTGGAGCCCGCGCAGCCGTTCGCGCAGCGGGTGGAGCCTCACCAGGCCCGCCAGGTCGGCGTCGCCGCCGAGCGCCAGGCGGACCTCCGCCTGCTCTTCGAGCGCCGACAGCCGCGCCTCCTCCAGGCGCGCGATCTCCGGCCGCGCGAAGCCCGCGTCGGCGAACTCGGCGTAGGCCGGCCCGCGCCACAGCCCCAGCGCCTCGTCCAGCCGCGCCAGCCGTTCCCGCAACCAGGCGGTCCCCTCGTCCCCGCGCGGCCCGTCGGCGAGCCGCGGAAGCCCGGGACGGGCGGGAGGGCCGGCGAGGAGGGCGAGGAAGCGGGACGCGTCCGTGTCCGCCGGTGCGAGGCGGTAGCCGGCCGGCCCGTGCGTGATCAGCCCCGGGTCGCCGAGCGCCCGCCGGAGCTGGGAGACCCGGGCCTGGAGCGTCCCGGCCGGATTGCGCGGCGGCCGCTCGCCCCACAGGTCGTCGATGAGCCGGTCGGGCGGCACCGGGCCGCCTCCGTGCGCCAGGAGGTCGGCCAGCAGGGCGCGCACCTTCGGCTCGGCCACCCGGACCGGGCCGCCGTCCTGCGCCCACACCGCGAGCGGGCCGAGCACTCCGAAACGCACCACGACACTCCCAACCCGTAGTCGCCCCGAAGGAATTCCGTGGCGGCCCGGCGCAGGGTGGGCCGCATGACTGATGTGACAGTGATCGGCCTCGGGCCGATGGGTTCGACCATGGCGTCGACGTTCCTCGACGCCGGCCACGACGTGACGGTGTGGAACCGCACGGCGAGCAAGGCCGAGCCGCTGGTGGCGAAGGGGGCCAGGCTCGCCGCCTCCCCCGGTGACTCGGGCGAGCTGCTGGTGATCAGCCAGCTCGACTACCAGGCGATGTACGACAGCCTCGGCGACCTGAGGCTCGACGGGAAGGTGCTGGTGAACCTCAGCTCCGGCACCCCGGAGGAGTTGCGCGCCGCGGCGCGGTGGGTGACCGGGCGGGGCGGCGTCCTGGTGACGGCCGGGATCATGGTGCCGCCGCCCGGCATCGGCAAGCCCGGCTCGTACGTCTTCTACAGCGGCCCCCAGGAGGCCGTGGACCGGCACGCCGAGACGCTGGGAGCGCTCGGGGACGTCCACTACATGGGCGCCGACGAGGGCCTGGCGATGATGTTCTACCAGGCGCAGCTCCTGGTCTTCTGGTCCAGCCTGACCAGCTACATGCACGCCGTCGCGCTGCTCGGCACGGCCGGGGTGGAGCCGGCGCGCTTCCTGCCGTACGCCCGGGAGATGTTCACGCTGCTGGGCGGCGAGGGCCCGATGGGGTTCGCCAAGATCCTGGCCGAGGAGATCACGGCCGGGGTGTACCCGGGCGAGCTCAACAGCCTCCTCATGCAGGCCGTCGGCTTGGACCACGCCGTGCACGCGCTGCGTGACGCGGGGCTGGAGACCACGGTGCCCGGCGCGCTCAAGGAGCTCTTCGAGCGCGCCGTCGCCGAGGGGCGCGGCCACGAGGGCCTGGGCACCGTGTTCGAGTCGATCAGGAAGCCGTGACGGCCGTGCCTGATCGGTCGGTGACCTGATCGGTCGGTGACCTGGTGGGTCGGTGACCGATCAGGTCAGTGACCGCTCGGTCAGTGGTCGGCTCGGTCAGTGGTCGGCTCGGTCAGTGGTCGGCTCGGTCAGTGGTCGGCTCGGTCAGTGGTCGGCTCGGTCAGTGGTTGGCGAGGAAGGCGAGCAGGTCCTGGCGGGTGATGAGCCCGGCCGGCTTGCCGTCTTCCAGCACCACCGCGGCGTCGGCCTTCTCCAGCGCCTCGACCGCCCGCGCCACCGGCTCGCCGCTGCCGAGCGTCGGCAGCGGCGCCGACATGTGCTCGGAGATCGAGTCGTCGGACGACAGCTTGCCGCGGTAGAGGGCGTCCAGCAGGTCACGCTCGACGATCGAGCCGACGACCTCGGCCGCCATGACCGGCGGCTCCTCCTTCATGACCGGGAGCTGCGAGACGGAGTACTCGCGCATGATCGAGATGGCCGTGCCGACCGACTCGTGCGGGTGCGCGTGCACGAACTCCGGCAGCCCGGCGCCCTTGCGGGCGAGCACGTCGCCCACCAGGCCCTCGTCGGAGGACTCGGTCAGGAACCCGTAGTCGGCCATCCAGTCGTCGTTGAAAATCTTGGACAGGTAGCCGCGGCCGCCGTCGGGCAGCAGCACGACCACCACGTCGTCGGGCCCCGCCTTGGCCGCCACCTGGAGCGCCGCGACCACGGCCATGCCGCACGAGCCGCCCACGAGCAGCCCCTCCTCGCGGGCGAGGCGGCGGGTCATGGTGAAGGAGTCCTTGTCGGAGACCGCGATGATCTCGTCGCAGATCTTCGTGTCGTACGTGGCGGGCCAGATGTCCTCGCCGACGCCCTCCACGAGGTACGGCCGGCCGGAACCGCCGGAGTAGACCGAGCCCTCCGGGTCGGCTCCGATGATCTTGACCTTGCCCCCGGAGATCTCCTTGAGGTAGCGGCCGGTGCCGCTGATAGTGCCCCCCGTGCCGATGCCGGCCACGAAGTGGGTGATCCTGCCTTCGGTCTGCTCCCACAGCTCGGGCCCGGTCGAGTGGTAGTGGGAGTCGGGGTTGTTGACGTTGGAGTACTGGTCGGGCTTCCAGGCGTTGGGGATCTCCCGCGCCAGCCGGTCGGACACCGAGTAGTACGACTCGGGGTGGTCGGGCGCGACGGCGGTCGGGCAGACCACCACCTCGGCGCCGTAGGCCCGCAGCACGGCGATCTTGTCCTGGGCCACCTTGTCCGGCACCACGAACAGGCACCGGTAGCCCTTCTGCTGGGCCACGATGGCCAGCCCGACCCCCGTGTTGCCCGAGGTCGGCTCGACGATGACGCCTCCGGGCCGCAGCTCGCCGGACGCCTCGGCGGCCTCGATCATGCGGACGGCGATCCGGTCCTTGACCGAGCCGCCGGGGTTGAAGTACTCGACCTTGGCGAGCACCTGGGCGGGCACCCCCGCGGAAACCTTGTGCAGCCTGACGAGCGGAGTGTTGCCCATGAGCTCGACCAGGGAATCGTGTACGCGCACCGAGGTGTTCACCTTCTTTGCAAAAGCTTGATCAGCTTGCCCGTCGCCGGGATCCCGTGGGGGTGGCGGGCGCTCGGCTAGTTTTCAAGCAAACGCTACCGCCGAGTTCGGGTGAGGGGAGAACCCACATGGTCTGGGCAGCGGGGGTGGCGCGAGCCGCCCGGAAGATCGCCATCGCGGCGGCGCTCGGAGGCGGCGGTCTGACGGCCCTGGGGGCCACCGCGTACGGGCTGCTGATCGTGGAGAGCCTGGTGGCGCGGAAGGTGATCGGCCAGCCGCACGGCCTGGACGGGCTGCCCTCCGACGGCGTCTACGGCCCGTACACCGGCCCGCCGCTGCGGCTGGTGATGCTGGGCGACTCCACCTCCATCGGGCTCGGCGTGAGCTCGCCCGACAGGACTCCCGGTGTGCTGCTCGCCAACAGCCTGGCGCACGTGGCCGAGCGGCCGGTACGGCTGGACGTGCTCGGCAAG
Organism: Nonomuraea sp. NPDC005501; assembly: GCF_040605905.1. Lineage (NCBI taxonomy): Bacteria > Bacillati > Actinomycetota > Actinomycetes > Streptosporangiales > Streptosporangiaceae > Nonomuraea > Nonomuraea sp. NPDC005501. The sequence goes on from NZ_JBEXDT010000021.1 coordinate 58,092, forward strand.
TCGGGCGCGCCGTCGGCCGCCCTGGCCGAGCAGGTGGACCGGGCCCTGCGCCTCGACCCTGACGTGGCGGTCATCTTCGTCGGCGCGAACGACGTGGTGACGCAGACACCGCCGGCGATGGCCGTGCGCCACCTGGTCAAGGCGGTGCGGCGGCTGCGCGAGGCGGGCGCGGAGGTGGTCGTCGGCACCTGCCCGGACCTCGGCACCGTACGGCCCATCGCGCAGCCCCTGCGCTGGGTGACGAGGCGCTGGAGCCGGCAGCTCGCCGCGGCGCAGATGGTGGCGGTGGTGGACGCGGGCGGCCGTACGGTGGCGTTCGCCGACCTCCTGGGGCCGGAATTCGCCACAAATCCGGGCGAGATGTTCGGACCGGATCGTTTCCATCCATCTGACCGAGGTTACGCCTCGGCCGCTTACGCGGTGCTACCTTCTGTATGCACTGCGTTGGGGTTGTGGCCCGAGCCGCGACCCGCGCGTGGCGAAGGACTGCAACCGATTTACCTCGCGGCGGCCACGGCCGCGGAGGAGTCCGGCACCGAGGTTTCCGCGACCCGGGTCGCGGGGCGGGCGACGGGTCCCTATGGCAGATGGGTGACGTTGTTCCGCCGCCGCCCCGGCGAGATGGTCAACGACGCCTGACACCGGTCACTCTCCGCTCCGGGGCCGTCACCCTCGTCCCCTTTGGAGTGGATGGCCCGTGCTCCGGCCTCTCGCGCAACCCGCCCTCGCCCTCTCCGGCGTCCTCGCCGTGACCACGGCCCTGGCCGGCTGCTCCGGCAGCGACGCGGCCACGGCGGCCTTTCCGGCCTGGCACGACACCCAGGCCAACGTCGTCAGCCGGATGGTCACCTCCGGCGGGGTCGCCGCTGCCACCTCGATGAAGCCCGACGGCACGCTGGAGACCGTCGCCCTTGGCCTGTCCGACGGCAGGCGGCTGTGGGCGCACCCGGCCACGATGGCGGGCCGGCTGCCCGGCATGGGCGTCTCCGCACCGGCTCTCGTGGACTTCCCCGGGAAGGGCGGCGGGCGCGAGGCCGTGGTCGTGGCGCTCGACCCCGCCCACAAGGGCCACTGGACCTCCACGCTCGTCGCCCGCGACGCCCGCACCGGCGCGCAGCGGTGGACGCGGCCCATCCACTCCACGTTCGGCCCGCAGCGCTGCGGTCCGTACGTGTGCCTGGCGGAGAACACCGCGCTGTCGTCGGCCCGCGTGGTCGTGCTCGACCCGGCCACCGGCGCGCTCAAGTGGAAGCTGCCGGGCATCGCCGAGGTCGAGTGGTCCGACGACGAGCGGGTGCTCATGCTGCGGCTCGCCGCCGATCCGGTGATCGAGTCGTACGAGCTGAAGACCGGCAGGCCGCAGTGGCAGCAGCCGATCGAGCAGGCGCTCGGCCCGGGCATCGACCTGTCGGGCGGCTGGGCGTTCGGCGCGGCGGGGCCCGACCTGGTCGGCTACGTCGCCCCCTACACCAACCCGCGCACGAAGAAGATCTCCACGTTCGGCCTCTTCTCGGTGAAGATCGCGGACGGCACGGTCAACTGGATGCGGCCGTCGGTGGTCCGCGTCTACCCCAGCGGCAACCCCGGCTTCGCGCCGGTGGTGCGCCCGGTCGACCAGCGGGGCGGCTACGGCGGCTTCGCCCGGCTCGACGCCGGCACGGGGCGGGTGGTCGGCCAGATCAGCGCCGCCGAGGTGCCCGGCTCGGGCTGGTGGCTGGCCTTCCCCGACCGCCTGGAGAAGCTGGGCTTCCTCAAGCACGACGCCAAGGGCACCGTCTACGACCTCGCCACCGGCCGGCCGGTGCCGGTCGAGGAGGAGCACGGCTGGTCGTTCTGCGTCACCGACCCCAAGCCGCTGCCGCTGCGCGGCCAGCCGGCCGGGTTCTACTCGGTGGCGGCCCTGTGCGAGTACGACCTCGCGACGGGCAAGCGGACCTCCGGGACTCAGGCGCCGCCGTCGTGGTTCACCGGCAGCCAGAACGGCTGGCGGCTGTGGCGCGACGAGAAGGGCGGCATGCACGCCGTCAACGACAACACCGCCCCGGCACCCGGCATGTACGGCTGACGAACTTCGCAGGACGGTAAAAACAGCAGAGATCCCCACGGCCGACAGCATCTGGCTCCCCGACAGCGCTGGAATATAGTTCTGGTTAGAGTGCTGACAAAGGAGGGGCCACATGCCCGAGGCAGTCATCGTCGCCACCGCCCGCTCGCCCATCGGGCGTGCCTTCAAGGGGTCGCTCAAGGACCTCCGGTCCGACGACATCACCGTGCAGATGATCAGGGCAGCGCTGGCCAAGGTGCCGCAGCTCGACCCCGCGACCATCGACGACATCATGCTGGGCTGCGGCCTGCCCGGCGGCGAGCAGGGCTTCAACATGGCCCGCGTGGTCGCCGTCCTGCTCGGCCTGGACAACGTGCCCGGCACCACGATCACCCGCTACTGCTCCTCCTCGCTCCAGACCACGCGGATGGCCTTCCACGCCATCAAGGCGGGCGAGGGTGACGTGTTCGTCTCGGCGGGCGTGGAGATGGTGTCGCGGTTCGTCAAGGGCAACTCCGACTCGCTCCCGGAGACGCAGAACCCCGTCTTCGGCGACGCGGTGGCGCGGACGAAGGCGTTCGGCGAGGGCGGCCGCACCTGGCAGGACCCGCGCGAGGACGGCCAGGTGCCCGACATCTACATCGCCATGGGCCAGACGGCCGAGAACCTCGCCCAGATCAAGGGCGTCACCCGCCGCGAGCAGGACGAGTTCGGCGTCCGCTCGCAGAACCTCGCCGAGAAGGCGCTGGCCGACGGCTTCTGGCAGAAGGACATCACCCCGGTGACGCTGCCCGACGGCACCGTGGTGAGCAAGGACGACGGGCCGCGGCCCGGCACCACCTACGAGGGCGTGGCCGGGCTCAAGCCGGCCTTCCGCCCCGACGGCACGGTGACCGCCGGCAACTGCTGCCCCCTGAACGACGGCGCCGCCGCGGTGATCATCATGAGCGACGTCAAGGCCGCCGAGCTGGGCATCACGCCGCTGGCCCGCATCGTCTCGACCGGCGTGACGGGCCTGTCGCCCGAGATCATGGGCCTGGGGCCGGTCGAGGCGTCGCGGCAGGCGCTGGCGCGCGCCGGGATGGCGATCGAGGACGTGGACCTCGTGGAGATCAACGAGGCGTTCGCGGCCCAGGTCATCCCGTCGTACCGGGACCTGGGGATCGACCTCGACCGGCTCAACGTCAACGGCGGCGCCATCGCGGTGGGACACCCGTTCGGCATGACCGGCGCCCGGATCACCTCCACGCTCGTCAACAGCCTCCAGCACCACGACAGGACGATCGGCCTGGAGACGATGTGCGTGGGCGGCGGCCAGGGCATGGCCATGGTCCTGGAGCGCCTCTCGTAGGGACGCGCGCCGGCCGCTCGGCACCGGGTGCCGGGCGGCCGGGAAAGCCGCTCAGCCGTGCACGTCAGGCCCGGCGCGGGTGGGCGTGATCCGGAGGACGACGCGGCGGTCGCGGACCATGGCCGCGCGGTAGTCGTCCCAGTCGGGATGCTCGCCGGAGATGTCCCGGTAGTAGGAGACCAGGTGGTCCATGGCCTCCGGCAGGCTGACGACCTCCGCGGTGCCGTCCACCTGCACCCAGTCGCCGAAGAAGGCGTCGGTGAACGCGCAGATCGACACGTGCGGGTCGCGGCGGACGTTCCGTGTCTTGACCGCCGTCTCGCGCGTGCTGATCACGAGGTGCCCCTCGGCGTCCACGCCGACCGTCACCGGAGAGAGCTGCGGACGCCCGTCGGCGTGCCGGGTGTGGAGGACGGCGTGGTGCGCCCGCCGCAGGAAGTCTCGTGCCTTGTCCAGATCCATCCGTCCATGATGACGCGCCCGGACCGTAGGCACGGGCGCGTCGCTCTGGACTTGGGGCCCTCTAGATGAAGCCCATCCGGTTACGGCGGTGGCGCTCGTGCTCGTGGACGATGGCCGCGGCGTAGCCGTGTGTCAGCCCGTGCTCGTCGGCGAGCCAGTTGGCCCGCTCGTCACACCTGAGGAACGACGGGCCGTTGTCGATGGCTAGGAACCACTCGGGGAGTTCGCGTCCCGTTATCGATGGGACTCTGGCGATCAGCTTTGTCTGCGTCTCCGGTGAGTGGTTCAAGGACATGGGCACCTCCACGGAATAAGGTCCTTTGCTTGACACTGCAACACCTCTTCCGTGATCGCAACCCCCAAGTCGCCACCAGTTCGTTACGCGGGGTTCATCATTCAGCGACACAGAAGGGGCCCCGCCGGATCGGCGGAGCCCCTTCGACCGGCCGGACACCGCCGGCGCGGGTGGTCAGTCGCTGTTGGTGAAGTAGCTGATGAAGCGCAGCACCTCAAGGTAGATCCACACGAGGCTCAGCGTGAGGCCGAACGCGCACTGCCAGGCGAACTTCTCCGGCGCGCCCTCCCGGACGCCCTGCTCGATGGAGTCGAAGTCGAGCAGGAGGAAGAAGCAGCCCAGCAGGATCATCAGGAGGCTGAAGCCCCAGCCGAGCGGGCTGTCGGTGCGCAGGCCGAGGCCGCCGTCGTTGAAGATGCCGACCACGAGGTTGACCAGCACGAGGGCGAGGGCCGCGATACCCGCGGCGACGACGAACTTCACGAGCTTGGGCGTGACGCGCACGATCCGCAGCGCGTACACCGTCAGGACGGCGCCGAAGGCCAGTGCCGTGCCGAGGACCGCCTGGATCACGATGCCGGGGATGTACATCTCGAACACCCGGCTGATCGCGCCGAGGAACACGCCCTCGAAGAGCGCGTAGCCGAGGATCAGAGCGGGGTTGACGCTCTGCTTGAAGGACGCCACCAGGCCGAGGACCAGCGCGACGATGGCGGAGGCGACGGCCACGCCCGTCGGCACCTTGAAGTACCAGGCGGCGGCCGCGCCCACGACCAGCGTGCCGAGGGTCATGAACCCGCGGACCACGACGTCGTCGAGCGTCATCGTGCGGAAGGCGGGCCTGACGGGGGGAGCGTACGACGGGGAGTCGTACATGTTCTGCAACTGGCCGGGAGTCGGGGTGGGGGCGCCCCACCCGGCTGACTGCTGTCGTGTCCTGCTGAAAACCGGGTTCTTGCTCTCCATCGCTGCCTCCTGTGCGCCGAGCCTATGGGACGGGTCGCCGCCTGGGTCGGCTCACGCTCAGATCTATGTAGTTTCGAGACTTCAACCAGGAGGGACAACGAACGTGCCGCCCGGCGAGTTCCCGGGTCCGGTATCGCCGGAGAAACGCATTTCCCGTGGTAGACGCAGGTGCCCCCGGCGGGATTCGAACCCGCACGTCAACCCTTTTAAGGGGTTTGCCTCTGCCATTGGGCTACGGGGGCGCCGCAATCATACGAAACGGACCATGCTTCCGTTGAGCACAACTTCGCATCATGCGTCACAACTGTGAAGTGTGTGGTCAAGTGATAGAGCTCCTGACGTTGTGTCCAGGAAGGGCAGCCCCATCAAGTGGTCCCGTAGGTGCGGAATACCCCCGGCTAAGGAGGCATCGGCTTCGATGGTGACGGGATCTCTCGTTCCTCGCAAGCAGTGCAGGTGAGGGCATCGAAGGCCGGTGCCGCCGGGTGTTCCGGAGCGCCCGATCATGAGTGGGCCGGTTCGGCGGGGCGGAAGGTGATCTCGGAGCCGAGGCCGGATCCGACCTTCGCGAGATCGCGCGCGAGAGCGCCGGTGTCGACCGCGCGGGGCAGGTCGACGTCCGCGATGAGCACGTAGAGGCGCCCGGTCAGGCGGGTGCTCATGCCGGTGATGTTGCCGCCGACTGCGGCGAGGACGGCGCTGACGGCGGAGATGATCCCCGGCCGGTCGGGGCCGTGGAGGGTCAGCACGTGGCCGTGGCCGGTGGACACGCAGCCGAAGTGGCGGCGGGCCTCCACCGCGGCGGCGGTCACCACGAGGTCGGAGGTGCGCAGCCGTTCGGTGATCTCTTCGGCGCCGAGGCGGCCGGAGACCAGGAACATCATCGCGATGTGGCCGCCGAGCAGCGTCATCGTCGAATCGGTGATGTTGGCACCGCACTCGGCGAGCGAGCCGGTGATCGCGGCGATGACTCCGGGCCGGTCTATCCCGAGCACGGTCACCGCTGAGAGCGCCACCCGCGGGTCCCCTTTCAGTCGCCAGGTCGGGGGCGCCGGAACGCCCCGGCGCGTGGTGCACCGGGGCGCTGCCGTACTGGGCTCAGTGACGCATCGTCGCCACGGCGGCCCGGAACCCGTCACGCGGGTGCTCGACCTCGCCGAGCGAGATCGTCTCCCGCTTGAAGAACAACGCCAGGGTCCAGTCGACGACGACACGGACCTTGCGGTTCAGCGTCGGCACCCGCGACAGATGGTAGGTGCGGTGCATGAACCACGCAGGGAATCCGCGAAGCTTGACGCCGTAGACGTTCGCCACACCCTGGTGCAGGCCGAGACCGGCGACCGATCCCACATACTTGTGGCGGTAGTCGACCAGTTGCTCCCCGCGGAGGTGGCGGATGAGGTTGTCGGCGAGGACCTTCGCCTGCCGCACCGCGTGCTGGGCGTTGGGCGCGCAGTACTGGCCGGGGTTGGTGACGTCGGGCACTCCCGCGATGTCACCGGCGGCGAAGGCGTCCCTCGTGCCGGCGACGCTCAGCGCGGCGGTGGTCTTGATCCGGCCGCGCTCGTCGAGCGGGAGGTCGGTGGAGTTGACGATCACGCTGGGCTTGACGCCGGCGGTCCAGACGAGGGTGTCCGCCTCGAACTCCGCGCCGTCGGAGAGCACGACGTGGCCGTTGACGCACGACTCCAGGCGCGTGTCCAGCTTGACGTCGATGCCGCGCTCGCGCAGCTGCTCCAGCGTCCACTTGCCCATCTCGGGCCCGACCTCGGGCAGCACCCGGTTCGTGGCCTCGACCAGCACCCAGCGGATGTCGGCCGGGCTGATGTTGCGGTAGTAGCGGGTGGAGTCCTTGGCCATGTCCTCCAGCTCGGCCAGCGCCTCGACGCCCGCGAAGCCGGCGCCGACCACGACGAAGGTGAGCGCCCGGCGGCGCACCTCGGGGTCGTCGGTGGACTCGGCCACGTCGAGCAGGTGCAGGACGCGGTTGCGCAGCGCGATGGCTTCGCCGACGGTCTTGAAGCCGATGCCGATGTCGGTGAGCCCGGGGATCGGCAGCGTCCGGGAGATCGAGCCGGCGGCCATCACGATGACGTCGTAGGAGACCTTGCGCGCCTCGCCCTCGGCGGGCTGGAAGGTGACCACGCGGGCGGCGTGGTCCACCTCCGTCACCGTGCCGTTGAGGATCCGCGCCTTGGGCAGGACCCGGCGCAGGGGCGCGACCATGTGCCGCGGCGACAGGTTGCCCGCCGCCGCCTCGGGCAGGAACGGCTGGTAGGTCATGTAGGACTGGGGGTCGATGATCGTGATGCTCGCCTCGCCGTTGCGCAGCTCTCGGCCGAGCTTGCGCTGGAGGCGCAGAGCGGTGTAGAGGCCGACGTAACCGCCACCGACGATCAAGATGTGCTTGTTCATCCTGAGGCCCATCCCTCGCGGAGCTTGTGAATTCATTCACAAGCCTACGTCAAGATGCCCCGATAACTCCAATCCGCGAGCAATGCAACGCGTCACACTGAGAGCTCGCGGGCCCGGAGGAAGACGTCGTCGAGCATCTGTGCCGTCACGCGGCCGGTGAAGGTGTTCTGCTGGCTCGGGTGGTAGCAGCCGAGCAGCGTCACCGGCGTCCCCTCGTACGCGATCACCGCCTCGGCACCGTGCCCGAACGGCGGCCTGACGCGCGGCAGGGTGTAGCCGGCCTCCCTCAGCGCGGGCCACCCGGCCTGCCAGGCGTAGCCGCCGAGCGCCACGACCACGCGCACGGACGGCGCGACCATGCCGATCTCCCGCGCCAGCCACGGGAAGCAGGCGGCCTTCTCCTCCGGCGTGGGCTTGTTGGCGGGCGGCGCGCACCGCACCGAGGCCACCACGCGGGTGCCGATCAGCCGCTGCCCGTCGCCCGCGTGCGTGCTCGTCCCGCGCGCGGCCAGGCCGCAGCGGTGCAGCGAGGCGAACAGCCAGTCGCCGCTGCGGTCGCCGGTGAAGATGCGGCCGGTCCGGTTGCCCCCGTGCGCGGCCGGGGCGAGGCCGGTGATGAGGATGCCCGGCTCCTCGTCCCCCCAGCCGGGGACCGGCCGCCCCCAGTACGTCTCGTCCGCGAACGCGCGCCGCCTCACCCGGGCGACCTCTTCACGCCACTCCACCAGGCGGGGACAGGCCCGGCAGACGGACTGCCGGGCCGTGAGCTCCGCGAGGGTGGGACTGGTGGCGGCGAGGCGGCGCACGTCCTCGGGGTCCTGGGCGACCGGGGTGTCAGCGGCCGCCGGGTCGCCGGGCCAGCCGGTGCCGGGAGGTACGAAGCTCATGCCTCCGATGGTGCCCGATCAGTGGGACCGCTTCGGCGTGGGCGTGGCGGTGGGCTTGCCGGGGGTCGGCTCTCCGGGGGTCGGCTCTCCGGGGGTCGGTGCGACCGTTTCACTGGCCGTGACCTCGGGCTGCGCGCTCGGCATCGGCTGTGCCTGCGAGATGGAGGGGCACGGGGCCGAGCGCGTGACTCCGGGCTCCTCGGTGGTGGTCTCGTCGGCGACCAGCGGCAGGGGGTAGCGGTTGAGGATGGGCTCGCCGCAGGAGCGGTCGACCGAGTAGCCATAGCTCTCGGGATGGGTGATGACCGGGTTGCCGTCCTGGTCGTAGAGGTAGACGTCGGTCAGCGGCGTGCCGTCCTTGGCGTACGGCTTGATGTTGTAGACCTCGCCGTCCACCCCTGAGACGGTCTCCATCATGACCCGGTCCGACCCGATGGCCTCCAGCCTGTCACTCGAACTGGCGAGGTGCATGGCGACCGCGTACCCGGCCAGCAGCGCCACCCCGGTCACCACGTTGGCGGCCAGCGCCACCGGGAGCACCAGCCGGCCGCGGCCCCGCCTCCCGAGCCAGACCGAGGCCCAGACGACCGCGGCCACGAGCACCCACTCGCCGGGTTTGTCGGGGGCGACGTGCTCGTCGGTGGCGAGGTTGGCCAGGAGCATGGCGAGCACGTAGCCGCGCAGCACCCACCAGCCCGGCCGTAAGTCGGGCAGGAAGCCCGCGAGAGCGCGGTAGGGCGCCTTCCGGAGCAGGAGGGCATGGAGATCCGCCGACCGCCGGCGAAGGTCCAGCCTGCGCCTCTGGCCGCTCGCCGGCCGGCCCCCGTAGGCGGCCGCGAGCTCCTCCGCGTACGCGGCCGGCGGTCCGAGCCGCTCCTCCAGCGTCGCGTCCGACTCGGCCGCGATCTCCGCCAGATGGTCGTCCAGGTCCTCCAGCAACTCCTCCCGGTCCGGGTGGTCGGCCAGGGCATCCCGTACGGCCTGCGCGTACTCTGCGATGCTTGTCATGCGTGTCCCTCCTTGAGCAGGGATGCCATGGTGGCGGCGAACGAGCCCCAGATCCCGGCGTAGGAGGCGTACATCCGCCTGCCGGTGTCGTTCAGCCCGTAGTACTTGCGGTGCGGCCCCTCGTCGGAGGCCACCACGTAGGAGTTGAGCGCGCCCGCCTTGAAGAGCCTGCGGAGCGTGCCGTAGACCGAGGCGTCGCCCACCTCCTCCAGGCCCGCTTCGCGCAGCCGGCGCACGACGTCGTAGCCGTAGCCGTCGCGCTCGGCGAGCACCGCGAGGACGGCCAGGTCGAGCACGCCCTTGAGGAGCTGGGTGCTATCCACGCGCTGCACACTACTGTGTTTTGCGCGGTACTACCAACAAGAAAAAACCGGATGGCGCCGCGGGGACGCCATCCGGTCTAGGTCAACCGGTGTGCCGAGCCGTTCAGCCGGCCACCGGCTTCGGGCAGACCGCCGAGAAGGCGGCGTTGCCCGAGGTGACGGAGGTCGGGCTCACGACCACGAGCTGGATGTTGCCCTTGGTCTCGGAGGCATTGTGCGTGCCGCCGATGCCCCAGGTCACGTCCAGGCTGCCGTTCACCTCGCGGGTGAGCTCGCCGCCGTCCTTCTCGCCGTTGACCAGCCAGTAGTACTTGACGGTGGTCGCACCCGTGCTGGTGAGGGTGGCCTTGAAGTCCACGCCGGGGCCACGCTTGTCAGCGCACATGTCGTTGCGCTGGCCGGTCTGGGAGACCGCCGACACCGACACGGTGGGCTTGGGCGTCTCGCACGCGGCGTAGGACTGCGTGATCGAGTCGGTGCTGCCCGCCCCGGAGGCCGTCAGCGTGATCTTGCCGCCCTTGGTCGCGTCGCCGGCCAGTACCCGGTCGGACAGCGTGACGGTGCGCGAGCCGGCGCCGGAGAAGTACGCGTAGTCGCTGTCCACGGCCTTGCCGTTGACCAGCCACGTGTACTCGACGCGGGCGCGGCCGATGGAGCTCAGGGTGGCGTGGGCGCCGACCTTGCAGCCGTCGTTGTTCGTCGCGGTGACCAGGCTGGACACCGAGACGCGGGTGGCCGGGGCCTCGTCCTTGCACCAGACCTTGTAGTAGGCCCGGTTGGAGGAGGTGCGGTCCGGGCCGAGGATCTCCAGCTGCGCGTAGCCGCGCTGGCTCTCCCGCGGGGAGATGCCGAAGCCGACCGTCTTGCTGCTGTAGACCTTGGTGCGGCCGTAGTCGACGACCTTGCCGTTCAGGACCCAGCGGTACTTGACCCAGGTGGGGTCGCTGACCTTGATCCGGCCGGTGAAGTCGATCTTGTCACCGGGGGTGCAGGCGCCGACGTAGGAGCTCGGGCTCGCCCAGACGCGCGCCGAGACCTCCGGGCCCTGCTCCTCCTCGATGACGATCGGGCTCTGGCAGGAGACCGAGAAGTAGCCCTTCTTGGAGACCGCCTTGCGCGGGCCGAGGACCTGGACGGCCTCCCAGCCCTTGACGTTCTCCTTGAACGAGAGCTTCTCGCTGACCTTGACGTACTTGGCGCCGTGGCCCTTGAGCTTGACCGTCTCGATCTTGCCCTTGGAGCCGTCACCGTGGAGCCAGCGGTAGGCCAGCGTGGTCTTGCCCTTGACCGCGACCTTGATCTTGCTGGAGAAGGTCACGTTCACCGGACAGGAACCCTCGTAGTCGGCCTTCGAGGCCCTCGGCGTGGAGACCGAGACCTTGGGGGCGGACTTCGTGGCGGTCGCGGCGGCGGACAGGCCCGCCGTACCGGCGGCGGGCGCCGCCGTCGCGACCGGGGTGGCGGCCTGGGCCGGGCTGGCGACCAGCGCCGCGACCATGCCCGCCAGCACGGTGGCGGAGGCGCCGAACGCCGCTGCCTTGCGTGCTAAGGGAGAGGACTTCATGTGAGAGTGCTCCATTCCGTGAGGGAAAGACGCGCTCGGGAACGGTCGCCACGCCGGCATACCTATGCACGGCAATATGGCAAAGCCCCCGTTTTGCCCCTTTACCTAAGCACAAAACTGATTGCACGCTCAACACGAACGCGAAGATGAAATGTCCGAATTTAGCGACGTTTCAGGCTAGCGACCAAGCAATTCCGTCCAGAATGTCGTGTTCGCTCACCACGACCTGGGCAAACGCGAAACGCCGGACGATCCGGTCGAGGATGAGCGCGCCCACACCGATGACGTCGACACGGCCGGGATGCATCACCGGAATCGCGGCTCGCTCACCATGGGTCATCGCGAGCAGCCGCCGCGTCACCTCGTGAACCCGCTCGGCGCCGATACGCGAGTGGTGGATGCGCGCCGGGTCGTACGCCGGCAGGTCCAGGGCGATGCCCGCGACGGTCGTCACCGACCCCGCCAGGCCCACCAGCGTGTGCGCCCGCTCCACCGGGACCGCGTCGGTCACCTTGTCGAGCGCGTCGTCGATGTCGGCCACCACGGCCTCCAGCGCCCGCGCCGACGGCGGGTCGCCGGCGTCGCGCAGGTGCCGCTCCGTGAGCCGCACGCAGCCGATGTCCACCGAGATCGCGGCCTCCGCGTGCGCGGAGCCGACGACGAACTCCGTCGAGCCGCCGCCGATGTCCACCACCAGGTACGGAGGCATCGGCCCCTCGGGCACCTCGGTCTCGCGCGACAGATGCACCAGCCCCCTGGTCGCACCCGTGAACGACAGCTCCGCCTCCTCCGAGCCGGTCACGACCTCCGGGTCCACCCCGAAGATCTCCCGCACCCCGGCCGTGAACTCGTCACGGTTGGCCGCGTCACGCGTCGCGCTCGTCGCCACGACCCTCGTGCGCTCGGCGCCGTGCCGGTCGATCAGCTCGCGATAGCCGCGCATGGCGGCGAACGTGCGCTCCAGCGCGTCGGCGGCCAGCCGGCCGGTACGGTCGACGCCCTGCCCCAGGCGCACGATCTCCATCCGCCGCTCCACGTCCGTGAGCTTGTCGTCGGAGACGTCCGCGATGAGCAGGCGTACGGAATTGGTGCCGCAGTCGATGGCGGCTACACGCATGGTCCGTCACTCCACCAGTCGGGGAGGGCATCGAGCGCCTCCCTGCCGAACGGGTTGGTCCCGGGGACCGCCAGCTCGTGCGCGACGAGCGCGTGCAGGCACTTGACCCGCGACGGCATGCCCCCGGTGCTCTGCATGCCACGAGGAAGCGGCTCCATGCCCTCGTCCTCGGCCGCCTTGTCGCGCCTGGCGATGTAGTCGTCGTGCGCGGCCTGGTAGGCGGCGGCCAGCTCCGGGTCGTCGGCCAGGCGGGCCTGCATCTCCCGCATCAGGCCCGAGCCCTCCAGCGTGCCGATCGCCGAGGCGGCCCGCGGGCAGGTCAGGTAGTACAGGGTCGGGAACGGCGAGCCGTCCGGCAGTCGCGGCGCGGTCTCCACCACGTCGGGGTTGCCGCACGGGCAGCGGTGCGCCACCCCGCGCGCTCCCCGGGGCGGCCTGCCGAGCTGCCGGCGCACCGCCTCCAGGTCCCGCTCGGCGACCTGGCCGGTGCCGGCCTCGTTCTCAGGGCTTTCCAACGCTCTCCTTCTCCCGTGTGCCCACCTGGTGGCCCGTGCCCGAGTCGGCCGCCTCGACGGACTGCCACAGCGTCTGGTACCACGGCGGCGGCGCGGCGGGCTGCTTCACCGTGGCCGGCGTCCTGCCCTCGTCGGCGTCCATCACCACGTAGCACTTCTCGCCCGCGCCGCAGTAGTGCAGCCGCTCCTTGGCCGTCCGCTTGATCCAGTTGGGGTCGCGGATCTGCTGCACCCGCGCCTCCAGCGTCCGCCGGTCCGCCTCGACCCGCGCCTTCTCCGCCTGCAACTGCGCGATGGCGCGGCGCTGGGCGATGTACTCGCGCACGGGGTAGGCCAGGCTCATCGCGATCGCGCACACCACGACCGCGAGAATGGCGGCCCGGCCGGTCAGCTGCGGTCTCTTCGCCATGCTCTGCGCACCCCCTCACGTCGCGCCCGCGCGGCGGGCCCGGTCATGGGCCCGCGGTGGATCGGCGGCCGCGGGGACCGTACCCGAAACTAGCGGCGAAAACGCGGGAACGCCCCGCGACCCGCGTAGCGAGCGGCGTCGTCCAGCAGCTCCTCGATGCGGAGCAGCTGGTTGTACTTGGCCACGCGGTCGGAGCGGGCCGGGGCGCCGGTCTTGATCTGGCCGCAGTTGACGGCCACGGCGAGGTCGGCGATCGTCGTGTCCTCGGTCTCGCCGGAGCGGTGGCTCATCATGCAGCGGTAGCCGTTGCGGTGGGCCAGGTCGACGGCGTCGAGCGTCTCCGACAGGGTGCCGATCTGGTTGACCTTGACCAGCAGCGCGTTGGCGGTGCCGCTCTGGATGCCGCGCTCCAGCCGCTCGGGGTTGGTCACGAACAGGTCGTCGCCGACGAGCTGGACCCGGTCGCCGAGGGCCTCGGTGATGGCCTTCCAGCCCTCCCAGTCCTCCTCGTCCAGCGGGTCCTCGATGGAGACCAGCGGGTAGTTGTCGACGAGGTCGGTGTAGAAGGCGATCAGCTCCTGGGCCGACAGGCCCTTGCCGTCGATCGTGTAGACGCCGTCCTTGTGGAACTCGGAGGCGGCCACGTCCAGCGCCAGCGCGACGTCCTCGCCGGGCGTGTAGCCGGCCCGCTCGATGGCGACCAGGATGAGGTCGAGGGCGTCACGGTTGGACGGCAGGTTGGGGGCGAAGCCGCCCTCGTCGCCGAGGCCCGTGGCGTAGCCCTTCTCCTTCAGCACCTTCTTGAGCGTGTGGTAGACCTCGGTGCCCATGCGAACCGCCTCGCGGAACGTCTCGGCACCGATCGGCGCGATCATGAACTCCTGGATGTCGACGTTGGTGTCGGCGTGGGCGCCGCCGTTGAGGATGTTCATCATCGGCACGGGCAGCACGTGGGCGTTGGGGCCGCCGAGGTAGCGGAACAGCGGCAGCTCGGCGCTGTCGGCGGAGGCCTTGGCCACGGCCAGGGAGACGCCCAGGATGGCGTTGGCGCCCAGCTTGGACTTGTTCGGCGTCGCGTCCAGGTCGATCATGATCTGGTCGATGATGCGCTGGTCCTCGGCCTCGACGCCGTGGATCTCGTCGAAGATCTCGTCGGTGACGGCGAGCACGGCCTTCTCCACACCCTTGCCGCCGTAACGCTCGTCGCCGTCGCGCAGCTCCACGGCCTCGAACTGACCGGTGGACGCGCCGCTCGGCACGGCCGCCCGGCCGCTGCTGCCGTCGTCGAGGACGACCTCGACCTCCACCGTGGGGTTGCCGCGGGAGTCGAGGATCTCGCGGGCGTAAACGACCTCGATTGTAGCCACGGGATGCGCTCCTAAGTCGAAAGGCGATATGCCTTCAGAGCCTATCGGTACCCTTGCCTCCCGGCCCGCAGGGTCCACGCGCGCATCGTGCCGCCGACGGCCGCGACCAGGCCCGGACTCCCGTCGAGAGGGCCGGTGGCGAGGGCCGTGACGGCGCCGGAGGGCAGGAGCGTGGCGACCCGCTCACAGGTACGGGCGTCCCAGACGCGCAGCCCTCCACCCGCTGCGATGGCTCCGGCGAGCAGGGCGCGCCCTCCGGCCTCGGTGAGCGCCAGCGTGGCCGTGCCCGGAGCCTCCTCCGCGGGGACCCGGCACACCTCCCGGCCCGTCACGTCGTACACCGTGGCGCCGCCCCTCCCCTCGACGCTCGCCGCGACGAGCCCGCCCCGGCTGACGACGTGGGAGACCGGGCCGCCCACGTGGACCTTGACGGGGTTCGCCCGGCCCCACAGGTCGCCGATCTGGAAGTGGGTCGCGGCCGTGCCGAACACCACCCGCGAACCGCTGCCCGGCCAGGCCACACCGGTGATCGCGGCTTCGCCGGCGAGGAACAGGCCGGACTTGCGCCCGCTCAGCAGGTCCCACGCCCTCACCATGCCGCCGGCGCAGCCGACCGCGACAGCGGGGCCCTCCACGCGGCCCACGACGGCCATCACGGCCGCGGTCGCGGCGGCCTGGGGGCGGCGGCTGGTACAGGCGGTGAAGGCGCGCACCGCGCCGCCCGCCCCGGCCGACGCGCCGGAGGCCTCCTCCGCGACAGGGGACGCGGTGGGTCCGGCGGGCGTGAGCGTCGGGGTCCAGCGTGAGACGCGGCCGTCCTGGGCCGCCCACACCACCGTGGGGGCGCCGCCCACCTCGGCGAAGGCCAGCGAGGTCACGCCCCGAGCCGTCTCCGGCGCGGTGGCCAGCCCTCTGCCCGTGGCGGCGTCCCACACCTGGACGGGCTCCCCTTCCCGCGCGGCGGCCACGACGGCCCGGCCGCCCATCTCGCCGACCGCGAGCGCGGCGGCCTCCCGCCCGCCCAGCTCGACACCCGACGCCGGGCCGTACGCCTCGGCGACGCCGGGCCCGTCCGGCTCGCCGCCACCGGCGGTGGAGGCGGCGGAGCCCGATCCGCTCCCGGGCGCGCTCCCGTTCCAGGTCAGCCCCAGTGCCACGCCGCCGAGCACGAGCACGGCCAGCCCGCCCACGGCCAGCGCCCGGCCGCGCCGGCTCACCACCAACCCCTGGCCCCGCTCCGGGTCCCCGGCACGGAGCTCCCCGACACGCGGCCTTCCGGCACGGGGCTTCCCGGACGGGGAGTTCCCGGACGGGGCCGGGGGGTTCCCGCCGTCCCGTGATGTCCCGCGCGGCCCGTGACGCCGACCGGCGGCGCCCTCGAACGGGGTGCCCTCCAGCAGCGTCCGCTCCAGCACCGGCTCGCCCTCCGCCTGGGCACCCTCCATCAGGCCGCCCTCCATCAGCGCGGACAGCGCGTCGGCGGCGGAGGGACGGGCGGCGGGCCGCTTGTCCAGGCAGGCGGCCAGCAGCGAGCGGAGCGGCTCGTCCACCCCGGACAGGTCGGGCTGCTCGGTGAGGATCCGGTGCATCACCGCGGGGATCGACTCCCCCGCGAACAGCGACCGCCCCGTGGCGGCGTACGCCATCGTGGCGGCCCAGGCGAACAGGTCCGAGGCGGGCGTGGCCGGGTCACCGGCGATCTGCTCGGGCGCCATGTAGCCCGGCGTCCCGACGACCGTGCTCGCCGACGTGGCCGCCTCCACGCCCTTCGCGATGCCGAAGTCGATGACACGGGGCCCGTCGGGGCCGCACAGGACGTTGGCCGGCTTGAAGTCGCGATGGACGATCCCGGCCCGGTGGATGGCGCCCAGGGCGGCCACGGTGCCGACGGCCAGCCGGTCGAGCGCCCCTCCCGCCCGAGGACCCTCCTCCGCCACCAGCTCCCGCAGCGACGGGCCGGGGACGTACTCGCTCACGATGTACGGCCGGCCGGCGGCCAGCCCGGAGTCGATCACCCTGGCGGTGCAGAAGGCGGCGACGCGGCCGGCGATGACGCATTCCTGGAGGAACCGGCGCGTGGCCCGGTCGTTCCCCATGAGCCGGGCGTGCAGGACCTTGACCGCGACCAGGCGGCCACCGGCGTCCTCCCCCAGGTACACGGACCCCTGACCGCCGTCGCCCAGGCCGCCCAGAAGGCGGTAGCCGCCGATCTCCCGTGGCTCGTCGGCGTGCAGCACGCGTGGCTCAGGCACCCCGCATCACCCCCGTAACCCCGCGATCCTGACATTTCACCGTAGTCCGGCGCCACCGGATCGCGTGATCCAACGGGAACGGAGGGATGGGTCAGGACGGGGAGGACTCCCAGGCGCGTACCCGGTCGCGGTAGGAGCGGGCCGCCGCGCGCAGCTCCGCCTCCGCGTCCACGCCCGCGTCCTGCGCACGGCGTACCAGGTCGAACAGCTCCCGGCCGAGACCCTGGCCGACCGCGGCGGCCAGGGCGTCGGGGGCGCCCCCGCGCCCGGCGCGCCGCAGGAGCTGGGCCGCCAGCGACAGCGACGGCTGGCCCAGCGGGACCCCGTCCAGCACGGACGGCTCCTCGTCCCTGGCGGCCCGCTCGGCGGCCTTGATGGCCTCCCAGTTGTCGTTGACCTCGTCGGCGCTGTCGGCCCGCACCGAGCCGAACACGTGCGGATGCCGCCGCACGAGCTTCTCGACGATGCCGGCGGCCACGTCGTCCACGTCGAAGCCCTCGGCCACCCGCGCGTGGAACACCACCTGGAGCAGCAGGTCGCCCAGCTCCTCGCGCAACGCCGCGTGGTCGCCCTGCTCGATGGTCTCCAGCACCTCGTACGCCTCTTCGAGCAGGTACGGCACCAGCGACTCGTGGGTCTGCTTGCGGTCCCACGGGCACTCGGTCCGCAGCCGGTCCATCACCGCGACCAGGTCGAGCACCCGGGCGCCCGGCAGGTCGTACGAGCCGGGCACGACCTCGATCAGCGGCGGGTCCTCCAGCGTGATCGCGGCGTGGCCGAGCGCGCGCATGAAGTCCTCGTCGTCCTCGGCCAGCCACACCACGGTCCCCTCGGCGGCCTCACGGGCCAGCCGGTGGGCGTCGGGCGCGACGACCGTCACCTCGATCCCGGCCTCGGCCAGGTACGGGAGCTGCGGGTGCGCCGGCGACCCGGCGAGCACCCGGCCGGACCGCAGCGCCTGCCACGCCTGGTGGCTGAGCAGCCCCGGCGCTACCCGGGGCGAGGTGGTGACGACGACCAAGGGCACGGGTCAGCCCTGCTGCGCGCTGTTCTGCGGCACTGCCTTGCCGAACCGGCCCCCGTCGACGAACAGGGCGGGGTTCTCCTGCGACCGCTGCGCGTTCAGCACCCCGTAGCGGGGGCTGTAGGTGATCGGGATGGTCGCGGCCTCCTTCTGGATCCGCTCGCTGCCGCGCTGCTGGGCCGCCTGGTCGGTGCCGCCGCCGTACTGGGAGAGCAGCTTCTGCAGGCCCACCGAGATGCGCATGAACCGGCGGCCCATGCTGGGCGCCATGCCCTGGGAGACCATGTACTGCTCGAAGCTGCCGCCCTGCTGGGTGGCGCCCGTGATGGCCCGGTCGACCTCGCCCTCGGTGACGTTGACCTTGCCCTTCTGCACGAGCTGCTCGGCCTGCTCGATGTTGGCGAGCTGGTAGAGCACCACCTCGGTGGTGGAGCCGGGGATGCCGAGCGACTGGGCGCTGAGGCCGGTCTTGGCCAGCGCGGCGTCGTACTCCTTGACGTTGCGCTTGAGATCGCCCGCCGAGATGCGCTCGTTCCCGACGACGGCCGCGGCGCCGGCCTCCATGGGCGCGGAGCAGGCGGTCAGCGCGACGAGGCTCGCCCCTGCCGCTGCGGCGGCCACAGCCATTCGAATCGACTTCACTTACGTCCCTTTCCGACAAAAACCCGGCGCTAGCTTACCCTCATGGGCTCCAGGAACATCGCCTCGACGAGATCACCGCACCACTTGAGCAGGTCCAGGTCGCGCAGCGGCTGCCCGCCCAGCGGCTTGGTCTTGGGCACGGGCACGAGCAGCGTCTCGGCCGCCTGCTTGTAGATGGCCTTCTTGTAGAGGCGGTCGAGCCGGACCTGCTGCGACTCGCGCAGCCGGGCCGGGCCGAACTTGATGTTCTGTCCCTGCAGGGTGACGTCGGTGAGCCCGGCCTGGCGCGCCCTGATGCGGAAGCGGGCGACCTCCAGCAGGTTGTCCACCTCGACGGGCGGCCTGCCGTAGCGGTCGGTCAGCTCCTCCCGCACCTCGTGGATGTGGATCTCCGTGGTGATCGCCGCGATCCGCTTGTACGCCTCCAGCCGCAGCCGCTCGGAGGTGACGTAGTCGTGCGGGATGTGCGCGTTGATGGGCAGCTCGACCTTGACGTCGTGGTGCTCCTCCTGCGCCTCCACACCGGACAGCTTGGCCTTCTGCTCCTCCACGGCCTCGGCCATGAGCCGGACGTACAGGTCGAAGCCGACGCCCGCGATGAACCCGGACTGCTCGGCGCCCAGCACGTTGCCGGCGCCGCGGATCTCGAGGTCCTTCATCGCGACGTACATGCCGGCGCCCATCTCGGTGTGCTGCGCGATGGTCGCCAGGCGCTCGTGGGCGGTCTCGGTGAGCGGCTTCTCCGGCGGGTACAGGAAGTACGCGTAACCCCGCTCCCTGCCCCGCCCGACGCGGCCGCGGATCTGGTGGAGCTGCGACAGGCCGTAGTTGTCGGCCCGGTCCACGATCAGCGTGTTGGCGTTGGGCACGTCCAGCCCGGACTCCACGATCGTGGTGGAGACGAGCAGGTCGTACTCCCGCTCCCAGAAGCCCACCATGATCTTTTCGAGCTGGTGCTCGTTCATCTGGCCGTGGGCCACCGCGATCCGCGCCTCGGGCACCATCTCCCGCAGCCGCGCGGCGACCTTGTTGATGGAGGCCACGCGGTTGTGCACGAAGAAGATCTGGCCGTCGCGCATCAGCTCGCGCCGGATCGCCGCCGTGATCTGCTTCTCGTCGTACGGCCCGACGAAGGTCAGGATCGGGTGCCGCTCCTCCGGCGGGGTGAGGATGGTGGACATCTCACGGATGCCGGTCAGGCCCATCTCCAGCGTGCGCGGGATCGGCGTGGCGGACATGGCCAGCACGTCGACCTGGGTGCGCAGATGCTTCATGGCCTCCTTGTGCTCGACGCCGAACCGCTGCTCCTCGTCGATGATGATCAGCCCGAGGTCCTTGAACCGCACCTCCGGGCTGAGCAGCCGGTGGGTGCCGATGACCACGTCCACGGCGCCCCCGCGGAGCCCTTCCAGGGTGCCCTTGACCTCGGCGTCGGTCTGGAAGCGGGAGACCGGCTTGATGGTGATCGGGAAGCTGGAGAAGCGCTCGGTGAACGTCGACAGGTGCTGCTGGACCAGCAGCGTGGTAGGCACGAGCACGGCCACCTGCTTGCCGTCCTGCACGGCCTTGAAGGCGGCGCGCACGGCGATCTCGGTCTTGCCGTAGCCGACGTCGCCGCAGATCAGCCGGTCCATCGGGACGCCGCGCTCCATGTCGCGCTTGACCTCGTCGATGGCTTCGAGCTGGTCACCGGTCTCGGCGTAGGGGAAGGCGTCCTCCATCTCGCGCTGCCACGGCGTGTCGGCGCCGAAGGCGTGGCCGGGTGAGGCCATGCGCGCGGAGTAGAGGCGGATCAGCTCGCCGGCGATCTCCTTGACGGCCTTCTTGGCCCGGGACTTGGCCTTGGCCCAGTCGGCGCCGCCCATCCGGTTGAGGGTGGGCGCCTCGCCGCCGACGTAGCGGGTGACCTCGTCGAGCTGGTCGGTGGGCACGTACAGGCGGTCGCCCTTGGCGTACTCGATGACGAGGTACTCGCGGGTGGCGCCCTGGACGGTGCGCTGGACCATCTCGACGTAGCGGCCCACGCCGTGCTGCTCGTGGACGACGTGGTCGCCGACCTTGAGCTGGAGCGGGTCCACCATGTTGCGGCGGCGGGACGGCAGGCGCCGCATGTCCTTGGTGGACGCCTTCTGGCCGACCAGGTCGAGGTGGGTGAGCACGGCCAGGCCGGGCGTGACGAAGCCGTGCTCGATGAGCCCGGTGCTGACGTGCACGACCTTGGGCTCCGGCGGCTGGTCGAGGTGGGTGTGGAGCCTGGCCGGCACGTCGACGCCCTTGAGCACCTCGACCATGCGCTCGGCCGGGCCGTGCCCCTCGCTGAGCAGCACGACCGCCTTGTCCTCGGCGAGCCAGCCCTTGACGTCGGCCAGCGCCCTGGCGGTGTCGCCCCGGTACGCCTCGGAGTCGTGGGCGTCCAGCTCGACCCCGTCGCCGAACGGCGCCATCGACCACCACGGCTGGCCCAGCACGTCGGCGTGCAGGCGGACCTCGTCGAGCGTGCGGAAGGCCGCCGCGCCGAGGTCGATCGGCGCCTCGCCGCCGGCCGCCGCGGTGATCCAGGACGCCTCCAGGAACTCCTGGGAGGTGTGCACCAGCTCCTCAGCCCGCCCCCTGATGCGCTCGGGGTCGCAGACGAACACCGCGGACCGGGCGGGCAGGTGGTCGAGCAGCAGGTCCATCTCGCCCGCCAGGACCGGCGCGAACGCCTCCATGCCCTCGACCGGCATGCCCTCGGCGAGCTGGTCGAGCACCTCGGCCAGCGCGGGGTACTGCGCGGCCAGCTCCCGGGCCCGCGCCCGCACCTCGGGGGTCAGCAGCAGCTCGCGGCAGGGCGGCGCGAACAGGCCGCCCTCGGCCGCCTCCAAGGAGCGCTGGTCGGCCACCTTGAACCAGCGGATCTCCTCGACCGTGTCGCCCCAGAACTCCAGGCGCAGCGGATGCTCCTCGGTCGGCGGGAAGACGTCGAGCAGGCCGCCGCGCACCGCGACCTCGCCGCGCCGCTCCACCATGTCGACGCGGTGGTAGCCGTTGTCGACCAGCCGCGCCACCACGTCCTCGAGGTCGGCGTCGTCGCCCGCCCGCAGCCGGACGGGCGCCAGGTCGCCGAGCCCCTTCATGAGCGGCTGGAGCAGGGCGCGTACGGGCGCCACGACCACGCTGAGCGGGCCGGCCGCCGGGTCGCCCTTGATCGGGTGCGCCAGCCTCCTGAGCACCGCGAGCCGCTGGCCCACGGTGTCGCTGCGCGGCGAGAGCCGCTCGTGCGGCAGCGTCTCCCAGCCGGGGAAGACCGCGACGGCCGAGGGGTCGACGAGGCTGGTCAGCGCGGCGGCCAGGTCCTCGGCCTCACGGCCGGTCGCGGTGACGGCGAGCACCGCGCGCTGGTCGTGCCCGGACAGCGCGGCCACGGCGAACGGGCGCAGCGCGGCGGGAGCGACCAGCGCGACGTCGCCGCCCTCATCCAGGGCGGCGGTCAGCTTAGGGTCGGCGGCAACAAGGTCAAGCAGCCCGGAAAGACTCATCAGATACGCCCACAGCCCCACGACGGCAACACGACTACCCCCGGCCGGGTCGGGTCGCGGGGGTCTCAGCCATCAAGAGTACTTGGCGGCGGGCCGTCGGTGACCGCGTACCCGGGCACGGACGGCCAGCGAACGGTCAGCACCACGGACTCCTCCTCGGCGCGCCACGAGTGGTCCACCCCGCGGCCCCACACCACGTAGTCGCCCCTGCGCTCCAGCAGGACGCTGCGGCCGGGCAGCTCCACCCGGAACCTGCCGCTGATCAGGACGAGCAGCGCCGTGCGCCGCTCGCCGGTCACCCACGTGGCCCGCTCCTCGCCGGCCGGATGGACGCCCCACTTGATCTCCACGTCCTCGCTGTGCCGCGGGTCGCCGGACGGCTTGAAGTGGCCGAGCAGCCAGCCGTGGTCCGCCGCCCCGTCTACGCCTGCGTTCCCCACGTACACCTCGTCCCCCATGGGGCGGCACGCTAGCAGCGTCCCGGGACGGCACGGCGGGGCGAGGTGGAGGAGCATGAGACCCGACACCATCCGTCATATGATGACCACTGTGAGTAGCGTGTCTGATCTGCGGCCGGTCGCTCCGCGTCGCGACGTCTTCGACCAGCGCCTGCGCGAGCTGTGGGCCGAGCAGCTCGGCCGCCGCCTCGACGTGTTGGTGGCGGGCTGCCTGCGCGACGAGGCGACGGCCCCCGACTGGATCGAGGCGCGTATCACCGGGATCGACGAGGACCTGCCGGCGACCAGGAGCGCGACCGGGGAGCGCGCCGACCTGTCCGCGTGCGTGCTGGGCGACCTGCGCTCGGCGCCGATCCGCCCCAGGTCGTTCGACGTCGTCCGGATCTCGTTCCTGCTGGAGCGCATCCGCTACGCCGAGCTGGTGCTCGACCGGCTGCTCCAGGCCCTGCGGCCAGGCGGGCTGATCCTGCTGCGCATGCGCGACCGCCGCTCCGCCTACGGCCTGTGCGACCGCCTCACGCCGGGGTGGCTGCGCCGTCCGCTGTGGCGCCACCTGATGACCGACGGCACGCCGGGCCCGCTGCCGGCCGTGTACGAGCCGCTGACCTCGCGCGACGGCATCCACGTCTTCTGCCTCACCCGGGGGCTCGTGATCACCGACGACGAGACGGCGACGAGCACGCCCGCGATGAACGCCCCCGGACGCGCCGCGGTGGCGCTGGCCGACAGGCTGACGCGTGGTCGCTACCCTTCGGCGCACGACGAGATCACCATGGTCATCAAGAAGCCGCAGAACCACTTCGCCCGGCTCATCTAGCGACGCACGCGGACACCCGCTAAACTCCTTTCCTACCAATTCAATCGGAATAGTTGGGATGGCGGAGACGTGGAGTGGACCCCCGGGGCGCGGGAGCTGGCCGACCTGGAGCTGCTGGTGTCGGGGGCGTTCGAGCCGCTGGCGGGCTTCCTCGGCCACGACGACCTGCACGCCGTCCACGAGCGCGGCACCCTGGCCGACGGCACCCCCTGGCCGGCGCCCGTCACGCTGCACCTGCCCGACGAGGTCGCCCCGGGTGACGAGGTCACGCTGCTCGACCCGGAGGGCGCGCCACTCGCCGTGCTGACCGTGACCGAGCGCGGTCACGACGGCCTGGCCGCCGGTCCGCTCCGCGGTCTCGGCGCCGCCGAGCACGGCCCGTTCGCCCGGCTGCGGCGCACTCCCGCGGAGGTGCGCGAGCTGCTCGGCGGCCGTCCGTCGCTGGTCGTCACCATGCGCGGGCCGCTCGACGACCTCGCCGAGGTGACCGCCACCGCCAAGGAGCTCGACGCGGTGATCGTGCTTCTCCCTCTCGCATACGGCGAGCCCGGCCCCGCCGTGGTCCGGGCCGCGCTGAAGGCCAAGGACCGGCTCCCCGAGGACACGCTCGTCGTGCCGGTGCCGCTCGCGCCGCGCGAGGAGCCCGAGCTCGACCTGGAGCTGCGCGAGCACGTCGCCACCGCCTACGGCGCGACCGAGCACCTGGCCGGCCCCGAGCCGGTGAGCATTCCCGGGCCGCCGCACCGGCGCGGTCTCGTGGTCTTCTTCACCGGCCTGTCCGGCTCCGGAAAGTCCACGATCGCGCGCGGCCTGCGCGACGCGCTGCTGGAGCTCGGCAGCCGCACCGTCACCCACCTCGACGGCGACGTGGTGCGCTCGCTGCTGTCCAAGGGCCTGACGTTCTCCAAGGCCGACCGCGACCTCAACATCCGGCGCATCGGCTTCGTCGCCGCCGAGGCCGCCCGCCATGGTGGCCTCGCCATCTGCGCCCCCATCGCCCCCTACGCGGCCACCCGCGAGGAGGTGCGGGAGATGGTCGAGTCCGTGGGCGCCGACTTCCTGCTCGTCCACGTCGCCACCCCGCTGGAGGAGTGCGAGCGGCGCGACCGCAAGGGCCTGTACGCCAAGGCCCGGGCCGGGATCATCCCCGAGTTCACCGGCGTCTCCGACCCGTACGAGGAGCCGGACGACGCCGACCTCACCATCGACACCACGCACATCTCGATCGAGGCGGCCGTCTCCCAGGTGCTGGGAGCGCTGCGGAGCGGAGGATGGGTCCGTTGATCGACCTTCCCCTGATCGCGGGGTCCTTTCTCGTCGCCGTCGTCGTCGGCCTGACCGGCATGGGCGGCGGCGCTCTCATGACCCCGATGATGATGCTCTTCTTCAACGTGCCGCCGCTCGCCGCGGTCTCCAGCGACCTGGTGGCCTCGGCGGTGATGAAGCCGGTCGGCAGCGTCGTCCACCTGCGCCGCGGCACGGTCAACCTGCGCCTGGTCGGCTGGCTGTGCGCCGGGTCGGTGCCGGCGGCGTTCGCCGGGGTGTTCGTGGCGCGGGCGTTCGCGGTCGGCGACGGGGTGAAGTACGCCCTCGGTGTCGCGCTGCTGCTCGCGGTCGCGGGCCTGGCCGCCAAGACGCTGATGGGCGGCCGGGGCGGCGCGGCGGAGGCGAACGAGATCGTCGTACGCCCGATCCCGACCCTACTGGTCGGTACGGTAGGTGGCCTGATCGTCGGCGTGTCGTCGGTCGGGTCCGGGTCGCTCATCATCGTGGCGCTCATCGCGCTCTACCCCATGCTCAAGGCCAACCAGCTCGTCGGCACCGACCTGGTGCAGGCCGTGCCGCTGGTCACCTCGGCCGCGGTCGGCCATCTGCTCTTCGGCGACTTCCAGCTCCACCTCACGGTCTCGCTGCTCATCGGCTCGATCCCCGGCGTCTACCTCGGCGCCCGGATCTCCTCCCGGGCGCCCGGCGGCCTCATCAGGGCCCTGCTCGCGATCGTGCTGCTCGCCTCCGCGCTCAAGCTGCTGAACGTCGGCAACATGGCCACCCTCTGGGCACTGGCCGCCGCCGTCGCCGTCACGGTCGGCGGCCGGGTGTGGCAGGTCAGGGCAGCGGCACGGGCGTCGAGCGGAAGTGCGGATCTCGCGCGAGCTCGCTGAAGGCCCGGGCGGCCGCCGGCTCGGCGTCGAAGCGGGTGTCCCCGCGCGGCGCCCGCGGCGAGTCGAAGTACACCAGCGCCTTGATCTGCGGGTAGTGCCACACCTGGGCGCGCACTGACTCGAAGAAGGCCCGCTGGAACGCCCGGTCCTCGCCCCGCAGGAACGCCCCCCACTCGGCCACCATCACCGGCTTGCCCGGGAAGCGCAGCTGCGTCCACCGGTAGAAGCCCGGCCAGCGGGAGTACTCCGGCCGGGTCTTGTTGACCAGGCCGTCGAAGTCGCGCACCCGGTCGTCGGCGTACGGGTCCATCGCCACCCAGTCGACCACGTCGTCGCCCGGGTACAGCTCCTCGAACCAGGGCTTCGCCGCCCAGTTCGGCGCCCCCATGTACGTCATGACCGTCACCGCGTTGCGCACGCCCTTCTCGCGCAGCCGCAGCACCACGTGGCGGTACATGGCCGCGTAGTCGGCCGCCTCCATCCCCGACCCCGGCCCGGGGCGCACGTCGTCCTCCGGCTCGTGGTGGATGGTCAGGAAGAACCGCTCGGGGAACGCCCGCCGGATGCGCGCCGCCAGCCGGTCGATCCGGCCGTCGATGGCGCCGTCGGCGATCTCCGCCCAGGTGCGGTCCACCGACGGCTTCCAGTTGACCAGCAGCAGCCGGGGGCCGGCCGGGTCGCGGGCCATCCGGATCTCCCGCTCCGTGGGGAACAGGTCCTTGCCCCGGTGGTAGACGTGCACCACGTCGGCCCTGGCGCCCATGCGGGTCTCCGCGCCGCGCAGCGCCTTGTCCACGGGCGCGCCGGTGAAGATCTCCGGCGCCACGCCCCACCAGGCGCCGCAGGACGGGATGAGCTTGTCGGTCACCGCGCAGGCCGGGGTCGCCCCGGCCCGGGGCGAGGCCGGACCGGCCGATGTGCCGCCCGCGTCCGTACCGGCCGTACTCGTGCCGGCGGTCATGACCGGGTCCCCGGCCGTGCGCGCGCCCGAGCCCGTCCCCGTACCCGAGCAGGCGGCCAGGATCACCGCAAGCAGCGCCACCACGCCGGCACGGGTCCCAGCGCCGCCCCCCTTACCCCTCCCGGTGCCCGTTCTTCGCCATTCATACGAGAAAACCCGCGAAATACATGAAATACGCGAAATGCCAGCTGGCAGCACGACCGTACGCCCCCTCTCCCCGGAAGACCCCCGACACATCAAACCTGAACCATGCCATGTGATTCTCATGAACGTCAGCCGGTGCGGGCGTTCCCGCTGGTGATCCCAGGTATCAGCCCGTCAGTTAGATGTCATATATCGCTTTATAGAGGGGCGAATCGCCCGCCGTAGCGCAGGAAATCTTGCGTATTCGGCTTGGGGTGGAATTCGCCCCGCCTATAGTGGACACACCCCTCCGGCCGTGACGCACCGTCTCCGCGCCACCACGCACCGCACTCACTCCAGGGAGCCTCATGAGCCTGCCGCCGGATCTCCCGGCCCGCCGGTCCGGCACCGATCTGGGGGAGCACCTGTCGCTGCTGCGCAGACGCCGGCTGATCTTCGCCGGGTTCGTGCTGGCGGGCGGCACGGCGGGGCTGGGGCTGATGCGGCTGACCCCTCCCGCCTACAACGCGACCACGCAGGTGCTCGTCGCCGCCGTCGGCCTCCAGGAGCAGGGCAACCAGGTGACCAACCGGCAGCGCGAGCCGCTCAACCTCGACACCGAGGCCCAGGTCGCCGGCTCCGCCGTCGTCGCGGCCCGGGCCGCCGGGCTGCTGAAGGCCCCCGCGCTGGAGCCGGTCGAGGTGGCCGTGCCGCCCAACTCCGCCGTGCTGTCGCTGTCCGTCACCGCGGGCACCCCCGCCGCCGCGGCGGCCCAGTCGCGCGCCTACGCGGAGGCGTACCTCGCCAACCGCGCCGCCACCGCACAGGCCGCGCTGGCGCTCCAGCAGAAGGCCATGCTGGCCAAGCTCAAGCAGGTCAACTCCTCGCTCGCCGTCGTCACCAGGCAGTTGGCGACGCTCCGCAAGGGCACCGCCGAGCACACCCTGGCGAGCCACCGGCAGAGCGTGCTCAACCGGCAGGCGTACACCCTGACGCTCAAGTACGACGGGCTGAAGACGACGACCGTGACGCCCGGCTCGGTGATCAGCGAAGCCGTGCCGCCCACCGACCCGGCGTGGCCGAGCCTGCCGCTGTTCCTGGGGACGGGCCTCATGCTCGGGCTCCTGCTGGGGGCGGGCGCCGCGACGACCCGCGACCGCCTCGACACGCGTTTGCGCACCCCGGCCGACGTCGAGCGCCTGACGGGCCTCCCGGTGGTCGCCGCGCTGCCCCACGCGGGCCGTACGAGCCCGGGCGGCACCCGCCGCGCGGGCACGGACTCCGCGGGGGCGGAGGGCACGGGGTCCGAGGACACCGCCCGCCCTGGCGCGAACTGGAGCACGGGCTTGCAGAGCAGCCGCCGCGCCGGCCCGGGCCGGGACACCGAGAGCGGCCGCCGCACGGGCACGGACCGGGGCATGTGGGCGGACGGCGACGGCCGCACCGGCACGGACCGGGACACGGAGATCAGCCGCCGTACCGGCACGGGGCGGAGCAGGGGCGTGGGAGGCAGCCGCCGAGCCGGCACGGACCGGGGCATGTGGGCGGACGGCGGCGGCGCCGGAACGGGCCCGGGCGCGGCCTTCGACGAAGCACGTCGGGCGAGCGCGGGTCACGGCGCCGCCGGAGAAGGCACCCACCGGAGAAATGCGGACCATGGAGGCGCGGACCGCAGGGGTGCGGACCGCGGAGGTGCGGAAGGGGCGCGCGGGCAGCGGGCCGGAGGCGGAGCCGGGAGGCGGGGCGAGGACGGGGACGGCACAGAGCTCGGCGACGCGCTGCACGAGCTGGCCTCCGCCGCCGTCGCCGCGTGCCCCGGCAAGCGGCTCCTGGTACGCGCCGTCCCCGCCGGACTCCCCACGACGACCGTGACGTCCTCCCTGTCGGCGAGCACGCTGTTGTCGGTCCTCGACGGGTCCGACACGGGCGACCTGGCCCGGGCCGACGCCGCGCTGCTGCTGGTCGCGCTCGGCCGGACCACCTCGGCACAGGTGCTGGACGCCGCGCGCCACCTGGGCAGGCACCAGGTGCCGGTCATCGGCGTGGTGACGACGCCCGGCGAGCCCGCGTCCCCGGCGCCCGCTCCGGCCGACTCGCGGACGGCACTCGGCAAGCTGGTCGCGGGCTCCAGGAGCGACTCACCGTCGGCCCTCACCGACGGCGGCCCTCCGACCGACCCGGACGCGACGGTCCTCCGCCGCCCGGAGCCGCCCGGCTCCACCCCATCCGGCCTCCGACGGCTGGGAGCGACCGACCCGAGCGCCGCGAGCATCCGGCAGCGTGGGACGACCGACCCGAGTGTGGGGGGCATCCGGCAGCGTGGGACGACCGACCGGAGCGTCACACCCCTGCGCCGGCCGGGAACGACCGACCCTGACCCGTCCGGTCGCCGGGGACCGGGGGGACCGGGAGGAGCACCCGACCCAGGCGCGGCGAGCTTCCGGCAACCCGGGGCAACCGATCCCGACATGCCCCACCTCGGCCCGTCGCCCCTGCCTCGGCCGTGGACGACCGACCCCGGTGCGACCCCCTTCTGGGGCCCGGAAGCCGTCGACCCGGGCGCGGCGGCGGACTGGCGGGCGAAACCGGACCCCCGAGCGGCCGACCGGCGTCCAGGAGCCCACCACGCGACCGGGTCGGCCGCCGACCGATGGACGGACCGCCTGACGGACCGCGTCTCCCGCCACTCGGCGGAGCGCGAGACCGGGCCGAGCTCGGAGCACGGGACCCGGCACATGACCGAGCGCGGGACCGAGCACGGGACCCGGCACATGACCGAGCACGGGATACAGCGCGGGACCGAGCACGGGATACAGCGCGAGGCCGAGCAGGGGATCCAGCCGGGTGTGGTGGCGGACGCCGGGCCCCCGTGGGAGCGGCCCCGTCCGCCCGGCCTGTCCTCGTGAGAGGGCCCGCGTGGCCCGTCGGCGCGTTGCTGCTCGGCTATCCCGTGTGGTGGGCGCTGGGGTTCGGCGGGCTCTCGGTGGTCGTGCTGGCCGTGCCGATGGCCGTCATCCTGTGGCGGCGCAGGCCGATCCGGGTGCCGCGCGGGTTCGGGCTGTGGCTGCTGCTGCTCGCCGGCTACGGGCTCAGCGCCCTCATGCTGTCCGAGTCGCCCCCCGGCACCTACGGCGAGCTGGGCGCGGGCCGGGTCGTCGGCTACGTGATGCGGCTGGCCCTCTACCTCTCCCTGCTGGTCATGGTGCTCTACCTGGGCAATCTCACCGAGCGGGAGCTGCCGCAGCTCAGGCTGGTGCGGATGCTCGGCGTGCTGTTCGTCGTGACCGTGGCGGGCGGGCTGCTGGGCGTGCTCGCGCCCGGGTTCGCGTTCACCTCGCCGGTGGAGCTGCTGCTGCCCGACTGGATCGGCGGCAACGCGTTCGTCCAGAACCTCGTCCACCCCACCGCCGCCCAGACCCAGAAGGTGCTCGGTTACGCCTCTCCGCGCCCGGAGGCGCCGTTCGAGTGGGCCAACGCCTGGGGCAGCAACGTGTCGGTGCTGCTGATCTGGTTCGTGGTCGGCTGGTGGGTGAACGGCGGACGGGCCCGCAAGGTGGCGGCCGTGGCGCTGGTGGCGCTGGCCGCCGTCCCCATCGTCTACTCGCTCAACCGGGGCCTGTGGATCGGGCTCGGCGTGACCGCCCTGTACGTGATCCTGCGCGTGGGCGGCCGGGCCCGGCCGGCGCTGTGCGGGGCCGCGGTGGCCGGGGCGCTGGTGTTCACGCTGAGCCCGCTGTCGGGGCTGGTGAGCCAGCGGCTGGACAACCCCCACTCCAACGACATCCGGGCCTTCACGGTGACGGCGACGATCAGGGCCGCCGCCCACTCCCCCGTCATCGGCTACGGCAACACCCGCAACGCCCTGGGCAACCACCGCACGATCACCACCGGCAGGACCGCCTGGTGCACGGACTGCGGCCATCCGCCGTTAGGCAGCGACGGGCAGCTCTGGCTGCTCGTCATCACGCAGGGATTCACCGGAGCGGCCCTGTACGTGGCGTTCTTCGTCGGCGCGATCCGCCGCCACTGGACCGACCGCAGCCCCGTCGGCCTGGCCGGGGTGCTGGTCATGGCCCTGGTCCTGCTCTACATGCTCGTCTACGACGGCCTGGTCACCCCCCTCATCCTCTATCTCATCTCCTTCGCCCTGCTGTGGAGGAACACCTCGTGAACGACGCCAAGATGCGCCTGGGCTACCTCGACGAGACGGTCCGGCTGCTCTACCCCGGCTCCGGCTCCCCCCGGGCCCACAGCCTGCTGCCTCATCCGCTGCTGCCCCGCCGCCTGGCGCCCCGCCGCTGGTGGCACGTCGGTCGGCGGCTGGTGGTGCCCGTCGAGGGGTCGATCTCGGCCCATCTGGGCGAGGTCTTCGGCGTGCCCGTCGAGACGGTGCTGCACGTGCGGCCCGCCCGGCGGGCCAACCGCAAGCCGGTCCTGGAGGCCCGCTCCGGCGGGGAGCTCCTCGCGTACGTGAAGGTGGGCGACACCGAGCGGACCGCCGCGCTCGTCGCCAACGAGGCGGCGGCGCTGCGGAAGCTGGCCGCCGTGCCGCTCAAGACCGTCGTCGCGCCCACCGTGCTGCACCACGGTCGCTGGCGTTGCCTGGAGCTGCTCGCCGTCTCCCCGCTGCCCGTGCGCCGGGGCCCGGCGCTCCGTCCCGGCCGGGGGCGGGTGCCCGGGGAGCTGCTCCGGGACGCCGTCCAGGAGATCGCCGCCACCGGCGCCACGGAGGGCGCCGCCTGGCACGGCGACCTGTCGCCGTGGAACATCGCGCCCTCCGCCGACGGGCGGCTCCTGGTGTGGGACTGGGAACGGTACGAGGTGGGCGTGCCGTACGGGCTCGACGCGGTCCACCACTTCTTCCAGCGGGCCCTGCGCCGCATGGACCCGGCGACGGCGGCGCGTGCCTGCCTGGCGCAGGCCGTACGGCTGCTGGCTCCGTACGGCCTGTCCGGCGCGCAGGCACGGCGGACGGCGCTGCTGTACCTCATCAATCTGGCCGACCGGCACGCCGCCGACGGCCACAGCCCGCTCGGCCCGCCGGACGTGTGGCTCAGCCCGCTCGTCGACCACCAGGAGCTGCTGCCGTGAAGACCGGGAAGCAGGCCGTACTGGCCGTGTCGCGCACCGCCGGCCGGCTGACGGCCGGGGCGCGGCTGCTGCCGTCGTTCCTCGTCGTGGGGGCGCAGCGGTGCGGCACCACGTCCCTGTACCGGGCGCTGGCGCAGCACCCGTTGCTGCTCAAGCCGGTGCTGCACAAGGGCGTCCACTACTTCGACGTCGGCTACGATCGCGGCCTGGCGTGGTACCGGGCGCACTTCCCGCTGCGGGCCGGCGCGGCCGTGCTGGCCGGCAGGTACGGCGGCCGGCCCAGGGCGTTCGAGTCGTCGCCGTACTACCTGTTCCATCCGCTGGCCGGCGAGCGCATCGCCGCCGACCTGCCCGGCGTGAAGCTGGTCGTCCTGGTGCGCGACCCGGTCGAGCGGGCCTGCTCGGCGCACGCGCACGAGCTGGCGCGGGGGTTCGAGACGGAGTCGCACTTCGAGTACGCGGTGGAGCTGGAGGCCGGGCGGCTGGCCGGGGCGGAGGAGAGCCTGCGGGCGCGGCCGTACTCCGTGCACCACTCGCACCGCCACCACGCCTACCTGGCCCGGGGCCGCTACGCCGAGCAACTCGACCGGCTGGAGCCGCTGCTCGGGCGCGAGCGGATCCTGGTGCTGGACAGCCACGAGTTCTTCGCCGAGCCGGAGCGCACCTACGAGCGGGTGCTGGAGTTCCTGGACGTGCCGCATCTGGGCTATCCGCTCTTCGAGCGGCACAACGGCCGGTCCAGGCCCAAGTCCCTGCCCGAGTCGGTGCGGCGGCGGCTGCTCGACCACTTCGAGGTGTACGACACGCGGCTCGTGCGCTGGCTGGGCGGTGACCCGTCGTGGCGTCGCTGACACCGCAGGCCCTCGGGCGTCCGAGGCTCGGCGGGGCGTCGCCGATGGGGCGGGTGGCGCGGGCGGGCGCCGCG
>NZ_JBEXDT010000022.1:0-90386 GCF_040605905.1 Nonomuraea sp. NPDC005501
GGGCCGGGCCTGGCCGGCCAGGCCCGGCAGGCCCGCCTCGACGGCGACGCGGTAGCCGGTGCGCACCTGGGCCGCCGACGCGGCGACCGCGAGCAGCATGCCGCCCGGGTCGGCCTCGGTGAGGTGGTGCTGGTCGTCGAGCCGCTCGGGCTCCCAGATCACGGCTTCCTGGCCTCGTCGACGAGCAACACCGGGATGTCGTCGCGGACGGGGTAGACGAGCCCGCAGCCGGTGCAGGCGAGCTCCCCGCCCTCACCGCCGGCCTCGCCCTCGACCCGCAGGGATGACTTGCACGCCGGACAGGCCAGGATCTCCAGCAGCCAGTCGTCGATCTTCACTCTCACACCCTTCTCACGATGGCGAGCACCTCGTCGGTGACCGCCTTCATCATGGTCTCGTCGGCCGCCTCGGCGTTGAGCCTGAGCAGCGGCTCGGTGTTGGACGCGCGCAGGTTGAACCACCAGCCGGAGCCGGTGACGGTCAGCCCGTCGAGCTCGTCGAACTCACCCCTGCCCGTGAATTCCTCGCGCACCCGGCGCAGCGCGGCGGCCTGGTCGCCGACCGTGCTGTTGATCTCGCCGGAGGCGTGGTAGCGGGAGTAGGACTCGACCACCTCGGACAGCGGCCGGTCCTGCTCGCCGAGCGCGGCGAGCACGTGCAGCGCGGCCAGCATGCCGGAGTCGGCGTACCAGAAGTCGCGGAAGTAGTAGTGGGCGGAGTGCTCGCCGCCGAAGACCGCGCCGGTGCGGGCCATCTCGGCCTTGATGAACGAGTGGCCCACGCGGGTGCGCACCGGCCGCCCGCCGTGCTCACGGACGATCTCGGGGACGCCGAGCGAGGTGATGAGGTTGTGGATGACCACGGAGCCGGGGTGCTTGGCCAGCTCCCGCGTGGCGACCAGCGCGGTCACCGCCGACGGGGAGACGGACTCGCCGCGCTCGTCGACGACCCAGCAGCGGTCGGCGTCGCCGTCGAAGGCCAGACCGAGGTCGGCGCCGCTGTCGACGACCGCGCGCTGCAGGTCGACCAGGTTGGCGGGCTCCAGCGGGTTGGCCTCGTGGTTGGGGAAGGAGCCGTCGAGCTCGAAGTAGAGCGGCACCGCCTCGATCGGCAGGCCGTCGAGGACGGCGGGCACCGTGTGGCCGCCCATGCCGTTGCCCGCGTCGACGGCCACCTTGAGCGGCCGGATCCCGGACAGGTCGACGAGGGTGCGCAGGTGGCCGGCGTAGCCCTGGAGGAGATCCTTCTCGATGAGCGACCCGCTCGCCCCGCCGCCGGCGAGCGCGCCGCCGGGCCTGGCGAGCAGGTCGGCGGCCCGGTCGCGGATCTCGGTCAGGCCCGTGTCGCCGCCGATCGGCACCGCGCCCGCGCGGCACATCTTCATGCCGTTGTAGCGGGCCGGGTTGTGGCTGGCGGTGAACATCACGCCGGGCAGGCCGAGGCTGCCGCTGGCGTAGTAGAGCAGGTCGGTGGACCCGAGGCCCGCGTAGACCACGTCGACGCCGCGCGATCGCGCGCCCCGCACGAACGCCATGCTCAGCGGCACGGAGGAGTCGCGCATGTCATGGGCGACCACGGCCGACCCCGCCCCGGTCACCTCCGCGAACGCCGCTCCCACGGCCTCCGCCGCCGGCTCGTCCAGCTCGTCGGGCACCACTCCGCGTACGTCGTAAGCCTTGAAGATCTTGGCGAGGTCGCCCACTCTCCAGCTCCGCCCCTAGGTCTGCTACGTCTGGACGAGCCTACCGGTCACGGTGCTGCTGGGCGGAACGAAGAACGCGCAGATGCCCGCGGCGGCCGACCTCGACGCCCTGTCCGACCGGCTCGCCACCGGCGGGCGTGGGCCGGGCGGCCTCACGGACGGCGTTGGCCAGCGCCTCAAGGTCGTCGGAGCTCGGCGAGGCGCCGTCCGTCGGCAGGCGCACCACCTCCCAGCCGCGGGGAGCGGTCAGCCGCTCGGCGTGTTCGGCGCACAGGTCGTAACAGTGTGGCTCCGCGTACGTCGCCAGAGGGCCGAGAACAGCGGTCGAGTCGGCGTATACGTACGTGAGCGTGAAGACGGCAGGCTGGCTGCAGGCGGTGCGGGAACAGCGGCGGACGGGGCTCACGGAGGGACCGTATCCGGTAAGGGGGCGGGGCGCCACTATCTGAGCGCTCTTAAAGAGCGTGTCGCCACAATTCGGACAGCTGTCGCAGCCTTTCCACCCACATGCACCGATGCCTGCCATCCTCTGCCCCCGCGCCGTGTCCCCTTAGACTTGCCGTGTGACACATGAGCCGGGCCCGAGGCGGCGCGAACGGCGGAGGGATCGGCACGGTCGCGGTCTGCGCGGACCGCTGGCGCCGTCCCACGTGCCCATCGCCCGCTCGCGCAGCGAGCGGTTCGACGACCTGGTGCTCGACGCGGTGGACCGGCTGCGCCCGCAGTGGGGCAAGCAGCTCTCGGCGGTGGAGTTCGCGGTGGAGGACGTGCCGCCGCTCAGCGAGCTGGGCGACGGTCCGGCGATGGGCGCCGAGCCGGTCCCGTTCGGCCGGGCCGAGCCGGCCAAGGGCGCCGACCCCGCGGCGATCGTGCTCTACCGGCGCCCCCTGGAGGCGCGCGCCCGCGACCGCGACACGCTCGGGGCGCTCGTCCACGACACGGTCGTGGAGCAGGTGGCCACGCTCCTCGGCCTGTCGCCGGAGACGGTCGACCCGGGCTACGACGACCGGCGCTGAGCGGGGAGAAGACGGGCAATGAGAAAGGGTCACGCGGTGTTCCGCGTGACCCTTTCGACAGATATCCCTAAACGGCCTGGCGCTTGATCCTTCTGCGCTCCCGCTCGGACAGCCCACCCCAGATGCCGAATCGCTCGTCATGCTCAAGTGCATATTCCAGGCACTCTGCACGTACTTCACACGACCGGCAGACCTTCTTGGCCTCTCGGGTGGAGCCGCCTTTCTCCGGGAAGAACGCCTCAGGATCAGTCTGCGCGCACAGGGCACGCTCCTGCCATCCGAGTTCTTCAGCGTCAAGCTGATCCTGTGCGATGACCAGATCGGTCACTGCACACCTCCCTGCCGCCCGCCCGCAATGGAGCCCCCCATGAACGCCTCCCTATTACCCACCCACGGAGAGGCGTAACAACATGGTTGTAATTACACGCGGGTGCTGTGCGTGACGTCAAGCGGCATGCCGGTATCCGGGGAAAGGCCAGCTCTCGCCCCGGTGTGCATGGCATGTGATGTTCGTACCTGACCTATCACCACGGGTTCCATGGCGTTGGCCTGGCGTGTTCAACGCTGTCAGCGGTCGGAACCGTACCAGGGCGGTATAGAGCCCCGCCCGTGGCCCACCTACTCTCTGGCCTTTGCTTTGCCGCTTTCTTACCTGCGTGGCTCGTTGGGCGTGTAGATCGCCGTGGGGTCGATCGGGTCGTCGCCGTCGCGCGGCTGGTCGGCGCCGCCGGGCGCGTAGTGCTGGTGCTGGTCGAGCCGCACCGTCGACTCCGGGCTCGCCTGCTCCCAGCCCTGCGCGGAGGGCTGCTGCTGGTAGGGCTGCGGCTCGTAGTGCGACGGCTGGGGCTCGTAGCCCTGCGGGGCGGGCTGCCCGTACCCCTGCTGCGGGCCGGCGTGGTGCGCGCCGGTCTGCTGCTGGGGCTGTTGCGGCTGCTGCGGGTGGCCGAACAGGTCGTCGTACGGCTGCTGGCCGGGCTGCTGCCCTGAGTGCTGACCCGGGTGCTGGCCGGTGGGCCGGCCCGGCTGCTGGCCCGTGTGCTGGTACGTCTCGGCCTGCTGGTAGGCGTCGAGGAGTTGCTGGGAGCGCGGGTCCACGGGCGGGTCGGGCTCCTGGTAGGCGGGCTGGGCCGCGTACTCGTGGCCGGAGTAGCCGGTGAACGGCTGGCCGCCCTGCTGCTCGTACGCCGGGCGCTGCTCCTGGCCCGCCGGGGGGTACGGCACGCTCGGGGAGGTCTCGCCGGCGGCGTAGACGGGGTCGGCGGGGGCGTTGAAGGCGTTCGGCTGCTGGACCGGGGCCTGCGGCTGAGCCTGGGACGGGGCCTGGGGCTGGTACGCGGCGCCGGTGTCGTGGGCCGGGGGGTACGGGGCGGCGGGCTGGACGCCGCTCGGGGGCTGCGCGCCGTAGGACCCGTACGGGGTGCCGGCCTGCGGGTCCGTGGCGTAGGGGTTCGCCTGGGAGTCGGGGGCCGGGGCGTAGGCGTTGGGCTGCGAGTGGGCGGGGGTGTAGCCGCCGGGCCGGGAGTCGGCCGGCGAGTAGCCGCCCGGCTGGGAGTCCGCGGAGGTGTAGCCGCCGGGCTGGGAGTCGGCCGGCGGGTACGGGGTGAGCGGGGTGTCCAGGGTCGGGTACGTGCCGGGGCCGGAGTCGGCCGTGGAGTAGACGTCCGGCGAGGAGTCCAGGGACGAGTAGGGACTCGACTGGCCGTAGGCGCCGGGGTGGCTGTCGGCCGGGACGTACGGGGCCGGCTGGTACTCGGACGGCTGCTGGTGACCGCCGGGCGCGGTGTCGGCCGGGGTGTACGAGAACGGGGCCTGCCCCGGCTGGCCGTGGGTCTGCTGGCCGGACTGCGGCGGGAACGCCTGGGTGGGGCTGGTCTGGCCGAAGCCCTCCTGCTCGGCCGCCTGGCCGTAGGGCGCCTGCTGCCCGCTCTGGCCCGCCTGCCCGTAGAGGGGCTGGTCCTGGCCGTACGCGGGCTGCTGGTCCTGGCCGTACGCGGGCTGCTGGTCGGGCTGGCCGAGCGGGGCCTGCTGCCCGTGCCGGCTTCCGAACGCGGCGGGCTGCTCCGGCTGACCGTAGAGGGGCAGCTGCTCCGTCTGGTTGGCGAAGGGAGCCTGGTGGTCCGGCTGAGCGCCGTAGGAGGGCTGCTGGTCCGGCCGGCTCCCGAACGGCGACTGCTGGTCCGCCTGACCCGGGAACGGAGGCTGCTGGTCGGAGGGGCCGTAGCCCGGCCGGCCGTGCGGCGGCTGCTGGGCGTCGCCCTGGCCGTAGGGCCCGCCCGGCTGGGCGTACGGCTGCTGCTGGTCGCCATGCGCGTACGCGGGCTGCTGGTCCTGGCCGGCCTGACCGTAGGCGGGCTGCTGGTCGCTCTGGCCGTGGGCGGGCTGCTGGTCCGGCTGGGAGAAGCGCTCGTCCTGCTGGGGGTAGCCCGGGTCCGGCTGGGAGAAGCCCGGGTCGGGCTGGGGGAAGCCCGGCTCGGGGTGGCCGTGCGGCGGGGTGTCCTGGCCGGCGTCGGCCCGGCTGTCGCCCGGCGCGGCGGGGAGCGCGGCCCGGGGCTGCGGAGCGTGCTGCTGCGGCGGCTGCTGGTAGGGGTCCTGCGGGCCGTAGGGGGCGCCGTCGCCGGGGCCGCCGAAGTCCTGCTGCTGCCCGTAGCCGGGCTGGTGCCCGTAGTCGGGCTGCCGGCCGTACGGGCCGGGCCCCTGGCCGGGCCGTCCCTGATGGTCGTACCCGGGACCGAACGCGTCCGAGCCCCTGCCGTGCGCGGCGTTGCCGTACGACTGCGGCGCGAAGCCGGGCCCCCCGCCCTGGCCGCCCGAGGTCGCGGCCAGCGCCTGCGGGAGCAGGTAGACCAGCGCGATGGCCGTCAGGCCGAGCAGCGGCAGGCCGGAGAGCAGGAACTCCACCGTCGAGCGGGGCCCGTTGCCCGAGAGCAGGCCCAGCAGCAGCGCCAGCGCGCCGAACAGAGTCGCGAGGCCGAGCGCGCCCGCCGCGCCGAGCGTGACGAACCGGGCCTTGGGCGACGGCGGCCCGAACCGGGTGACCAGCAGCACGGAGCCGATGAGCAGGGCCGCGGTGACGGGGCTGGTGAGGCTGGAGAAGTGCGTGAAGGCGCGGTCCATCAGGGACGAGCCGCCGCCGTACGCCGTCGTCGTGCCGATCAGCAGCCTGCCGATGGACAGCAGGACGTTGATCGCGCCCGCGGCCAGCATCAGCCAGGCGGCCGGCTCTCTCAGCCGAGCTGCGTCAAGTTTGCTCACAACTACTCCCATCGGACCCTTTAGCCCGAAGGGAGTTTGCCACATGACCGCCATGGATGACGGGAGTCCCGGCAACCACTTATCCCTCAAAAGCCCCAGATGGCCTTCTATGACGTGATTTTCGGAGGATTGCGGATCGGCAACGCCCAGCCCGGCTCGGGCGTGTCACAGGCCGGTGGAAGACTGGTCCGCATGCACATCGTGTCCCTCGCCGGCGGCATCGGCGGCGCGCGCTTCCTGCGCGGACTGCGCGAGACCGCGCCCGACGCCCGGATCACCGTGATCGGCAACACAGGCGACGACATCACCCTCTTCGGCCTGCGGGTCTGCCCCGACCTCGACACGGTCATGTACACCCTCGGCGGCGGCATCGACGAGGAGCAGGGCTGGGGCCGGGCCGAGGAGACCCACGTCGTCAAGGAGGAGCTGGCCGCGTACGGCGTCGAGCCGCAGTGGTTCGGGCTGGGCGACCGCGACTTCGCCACCCACATCGTCCGCTCCCAGATGCTGGAGGCCGGCTATCCGCTCTC
Organism: Nonomuraea sp. NPDC005501; assembly: GCF_040605905.1. Lineage (NCBI taxonomy): Bacteria > Bacillati > Actinomycetota > Actinomycetes > Streptosporangiales > Streptosporangiaceae > Nonomuraea > Nonomuraea sp. NPDC005501. Next base: position 6,501 of record NZ_JBEXDT010000022.1, read on the forward strand.
CCAGATCACGCGGGCGCTGTGCGCGCGCTGGCAGCCGGGTGTGGAGCTGCTGCCGATGAGCGACGACCGCTGCGAGACGCACGTCGTCGTCACCGACGAGCGCGGCCGGCGCGCCGTCCACTTCCAGGAGTGGTGGGTACGGCTGCGCGCCTCGGTGCCGGCCGAGTCGATCGCGCTGGTCGGCGTCGACAGCGCCAAGCCGGCCCCCGGCGTGCTGGAGGCGATCGAGGAGGCCGACGTGGTGATCCTGCCGCCGTCGAACCCGGTGGTCAGCATCGGCACGATCCTCCAGGTGCCTGGCATCCGCGAGGCGTTGCTGCCCAAGACCGTCGTGGGCGTCTCCCCCATCATCGGCGGCGCCCCCGTGCGGGGCATGGCCGACGCCTGTCTCACGGCGATCGGCGTCGAGACGTCGGCTCAGGCGGTGCTCGACCTGTACGGCCCGGAGCTCGTCGACGGCTGGCTGGTGGCGCCGGAGGACTCCGGCGTCCGGCTCGACGGCGTGCGCGTGGTGGCCGGGCCCATCCTCATGCGCGACCCCGCCACCGGGGCCGACGTGGCGGCCGACATCGCCCGCGCCGCGCTCGACCTGGCCCTGGAGCTGGCCCGATGAGCGCCGGACGGGTCGAGGTCATCCCGGTCACCGGCCTCGGCGAGGTCCGGCCGGGCGACGACCTCGCGCTCCTCCTGCGGGACGCCGGTCTGCGCGACGGCGACATCGTCGTCATCACCTCCAAGATCGTCAGCAAGGCGGAGGGCCGGGTGCGGCGGGCGCCCGACCGCACGGCCGCCATCGAGGAGGAGACGGTCCGGGTCGTCGCCAGACGCGGCGACACCGTGATCTCCCAGACCCGCCATGGGTTCGTGATGGCCGCGGCCGGCGTCGACGCCTCCAACACCGAGCCGGGCACCGTCCTGCTCCTGCCCGAGGACTCCGACGTTTCCGCCCGCCGCGTCCGGGCCGGGCTCGCCGCGCTGCTCGGGGTGCGGACCGGGGTGATCGTCTCCGACACGTTCGGCCGTCCCTGGCGCAACGGGCTGACCGACGTGGCCATCGGCGCGGCCGGGGTCCTCCCGCTGGAGGACTTCCGCGGCGGGACCGACACCCACGGCAATCCGCTGAACGCGACTGTCACCGCGCTCGCCGACGAGATCGCCGCGGCCGCCGAGCTGGTCAAGGGCAAGCTGGCGGGTGTTCCCGTCGCCCTGGTGCGCGGCCTCGCGCACCTGGTCACGGACGAGGACGGACCGGGCGTCCGCCCGCTGATCCGGCCGGCCGACGACGACCTGTTCCGGTACGGGTCGCGGGACGTGGTGTTCGCCCGCCGGACGATCCGCGCGTTCTCAGACGAGGCCGTGGACCCGGAGGCGGTGCGGCGGGCGGTCGGTGCGGGCATCGCCGCCCCGGCTCCGCACCACACGACGCCGTGGCGGTTCGTGCTGGTGGAGTCGGCCGCGACGCGGCTGAAGCTGCTCGACGCCATGCGTGAGGCGTGGATCGCCGACCTGCGCGGCGACGGCTTCGGCGAGGAGTCGATCGCCAAGCGGGTCAGGCGCGGCGACGTGCTGCGCGACGCGCCGTACCTCGTGGTGCCGTGCCTGGTGATGGAGGGCTCCCACACCTACCGCGACGACCGGCGCAACGCCTCGGAGCGGGAGATGTTCGTGGTCGCGATGGGCGCGGGGGTGGAGAACCTCCTCATCCAGCTGGCGGTCGAGGGGCTGGGGTCGGCGTGGGTGTCGTCCACGATGTTCTGCCGTCCCGTGGTGCGCGAGGTGCTGGACCTGCCGGACTCGTGGGACCCGATGGGGTGCGTGGCCGTGGGCCACGCCGCCGCCCCGCCCCGTGACCGCGCCCCCCGCGATCCGGCCGACTTCATCGTGACCCGCTGAGGTCTGACAGGGGATGTCAGCGGCCATTTACCGATAGGAAAGTTTCCTTTACATTTGGGGCAACCCCCCACGTAAAGGAGCACTTTCATGCGAAGGACGCTCACGTTACTGGCCGTGGCGGTGATCACGATCGCCGCCACGGTGTTCGTGGCCGAGCCCGCCCTGGCCCACGGGTACGTCAACTCGCCACCGAGCCGCCAGGCGTTCTGCGCCCGCGGTCAGGTGCCGAACTGCGGCGACATCGTCTACGAGCCGCAGAGCGTCGAAGGCCCCAAGGGCCTGCGCAACTGCCACGCCAACGTCGCCCGCTTCGCCCAGCTCAGCGACGAGAGCAAGCCGTGGCCCGCCACCTCCGTCGGCACCAGCGTGACGTTCAACTGGACGTTCACCGCCCGGCACGCCACCAGCACGTACGAGTACTACATCGGCAACACCAGGGTGGCGGTCTTCAACGGCAACGGGCAGCAGCCGCCCGCGACGGTCTCCCACACGGTGAACTTCTCGGGCTGGTCCGGCCGGCAGAGGGTCCTGGCGATCTGGAACATCTCCGACACCGCCAACGCCTTCTACTCCTGCATCGACCTGCAGATCGGCGGCGGTGGCGGCAACCCGACGCCCACGCCCACACCCACGCCGACCGTCACGCCGACCCCCACCCCGCCGCCGACCTCGAACCCCGGCGGCACGTGGAAGGCCGGCACCGCCTACTCCGTGGGCGCCGTGGTGACCTACGGCGGCGCCTCCTACCGGTGCCTCCAGGCCCACACCGCGATCGCCGGGTGGGAGCCGCCCAACGTCCCGGCGCTCTGGCAGCGCGTCTGATCCAGCGGCCCCTCCCATGACGAGGCGCCGCCCCGCACGCGGGGCGGCGCCTTCCTCACGAACGGCCCGACATGTACGCCCCCTCCGGAACGACTCGGCAGGAACGGCCCGGTCAGGGCGTCGGCTTGCAGGTGGGGTGGCACAGGCGGCGGGCCAGGGCGGCGAGGAAGACGTCGATGATCTCTCCTGGCTGCTGCGCCACGTGCAGGGAGCCGTTCGTCGCGGCCGTGATCCGGCCCAGGCTGTCGCGGTCCGCGCCCGCCCCGAACGCGATGATGACGATCTGCACCGGCTTGTCCGGCCGCCACTCGTCGTGCAGCTCGTCCACCAGGCCCTGGAGCGACGTGCCGTGCCCGTCGTCCTTGCCGGAGGTGATCACGAGGAGCGTGTTGTTCATCTCCTCGCGGTACTCCCCGGTCAGCGTGCGGAAGCCGCCGAGGATCGCGTCGTAGAGCGAGCTGTCACGGTCGGGGTGCGCGGTGATGGTGCTGGTCAGCTCGTCGAGGACGCTGCGCCGGATCACCTGGCCGGTGTCGGGCCGGGTGATCGGCCCGAGCCCCACCCGCTCCTGGTACCCCTTGGGCCCGCCCAGCCCGTCGGCGAACTCCCACATGCCCATGTGCGTGGAGTCGGGGAACAGCCGCAGCCCGATCTTGGCGGCCTGGAGGGCGATGGCGACCCGGGTGGTGCCCTTCACCCGCTCGGCCATGTGCCGGGAGGTGTCGGCCAGCACCAGGATGTTGGTCGGCGGGGCGAGCCTGCTCCACGCCTGGAGCGCGTCGTCGATGTCCTCGGGCGACACCGAGGGACGCGCCACCGGCGTCTCCGCCGGCAGTTGCGGCCCCGGCGAGACCGGGCCCCGGGCGCCGTCGCCCGACCAGAACCCGGCCCGCCGCACGAGGTCCTGCGCCTCCTCGCCGCGCAGCCAGTCGGCGAAGGCCCGCGACGCCTCCGCCACGTCCGGGTCGGTGGCGGTCACGACGTACGGGTAATCGAGGATGATCGTGCCCTCGCGCGGGCGCAGCGCGACGACCGGGTCCGGCGAGGGCTGCTGGTTGTGGCTCCACACCGACTGCTCGGGCACGATGACGACCGGCCGCTTCCAGAACGAGCGGTCGTCCACGGCGGCCATCATCGTGCGGTAGTCGGGCGCGGAGCCGGCCTGCGCCCAGCGCACGAACGCCGTGAGCGCCTTGTCCGCCTCCGGGCCGGTGCCGACGACGTCGCGGGCCGCGGCGACGGTGGCGATGCCCGCGCCGGCCAGGGACGGATCGGGCACGCGGACGACGTCGGGCTCCTGGTCGGTCGGCAGCAGCCGCCCCCGCACGGTCGCGGGGAAGACCATGCGCCAGTTCATCTGCGTGCCGCCGACGGAGAACGTCCGCGCGAGCGAGGACCTGGTGGCGAACACCAGCGGCGAGGTCGCCACCACGCTCTCCCCGGCGGGCAGCGCGCTCGCGCCCTGCTTGCGGGCCAGCCGGATCCAGGCGGAGGAGTCGGCGATCCAGCCGTCCGGCCGCTGGCGCAGCACGCCCGCCCTGTCGCCGATCAGCGTGCGCAGCACCGTGGCCGGCGGCTGCTCGGTGACCTGGACGAGCACGCAGCGGCCGCCCGAGGAGGTCCTGGTCTCGTTGAAGCGGGAGGCCGCCCGCATCGCCACGGGGGCCACGTCGACCGCCGCCGCGACATTGACCAGAACAGGCTCTCGCGTAGCGCACAGCGCCCCGCCCCCGCCGAAGAGCACCACGAGGGTGCCCGCGACCAGAGCCACGGCGGTGATCCCGGCCAGCGAACCTCGCTGGAGTGCCTTCCTCCGCCGCAGCTCAGCGCTTAACGCGGCGCGGTGTCGACCCAACCGCACGGTGAACCTCTCTCCAGGGGAGTGACGATTCTCCCAGCGCCTCCGGGGCGAGACGCAAGTGCAATCTAGAACATGTTATATCTCCACCGTCGGCAAGACCCTTCGCACGCTCTGGCAGACGCCGTCGCTCGCCGCCGAGGCGGCCAGGCGCTCCTCGCCCGGCCGGCCGTACTCGGTGGTGCGCTGCCGGACCGGCCGCCCGGTGGCGCCCGCCATCGCGCGCAGCTCGCTGATGGTCTTGTACGAGCCGTTCTCCGACCCGGCCATGCGGCTGATCGTCTCCTCCATGAGGGTGCCGCCGAGGTCGTTCACGCCGCCGTCGAGCACCTGGCGGCACAGGTCGTCGCCGAGCTTGACCCACGAGCACTGGATGTTGGAGATGGCGCCGTGCAGCAGAATTCTGGCCAGCGCGTGGACGGCGCGGTTCTCCTGCGCGGTGGGACCGGGCCGGGCGATCCCGGCCAGGTAGATGGGCGCGCTGGTGTGCACGAACGGCAGCAGCACGAACTCCGAGAAGCCGCCGGTCTCCTCCTGCAGCCGCCTGATCAGCTTGATGTGCCTGACCCAGTGCCGGTGGGTGTCCACGTGGCCGTACATCATCGTGGAGGTCGTCGGGAGGCCCACCCGGTGGGCCGTGGTCACCACGTCGATCCACTCGGCGGTGGGCAGCTTGCCCTTGGTGAGCACCCAGCGGACGTCGTCGTCGAGGATCTCGGCGGCGGTCCCGGGCAGCGAGTTCACCCCGGCCTCCTTGGCGGCGTGCAACCACTCCTCGATCGACAGGTCGGCCCGGCTGGCGCCGTTGACCACCTCCATGGGGGAGAACGCGTGGACGTGCATGTCCGGCGTCCGCTCCTTGACCGCCCTGGCGATGTCGAAGTACGCCGTGCCGGGCATGTCGGGGTGGATGCCGCCCTGCATGCACACCTCGGTGGCGCCCGCCAGCCACGCCTCCTCCGCCCGGTCGGCGACCTGGGCAAGGCTCAGGGTGTACGCGTCGGCGTCGGTGCGGCGCTGGGCGAACGCGCAGAAGCGGCAGCCGGTGTAGCAGACGTTGGTGAAGTTGATGTTCCTGTTGACGACGTACGTGACGTCGTCGCCGGCGCTCCGGCGGCGCAGGTCGTCGGCGATGGCGGCCAGCTCGTCCAGGGCCGGTCCGTCGGCCGACAGCAGCGCCACGGCCTCGTCCTCGCTCAGCCCGGCCGGGTCGCGCTCGGCCTGCCGCAGCGCCTGCCGGAGGCCGGCGGGCGTGCCGCCGCCGGAACCGGCCCCGGTTCCGGCCCCGGCCGTCGCCGCGGGTCCGGTCGCGGCGTCCGGGTCCAGGCGGTCGCGCAGGGCGTCCCAGTCCCCGTAGACGTGGTCGAAGTCGTCGCGCCGGTCGTGGGTGCGGCCCGTGGTGTCCACCTCGACGTGCAGGTCCACCCGGCCCGAGGCGGTGAAGCCGCCGTCCGGCTCCTGCCACGGCAGTCCGCGCGGCGTCACGTCCTCGCGGGCCAGGCCCGTCTCCGGGTCCGCCAGCGCCTGGACGTGGGCGAACAGGCGGGGGTCCAGCCACGGCTCCCCCGCCAGCACGTACTCGGGATAGATGGTCAGCCGCTCGCGCAGCCGGAAGCCGGCCTCGGCCGTGCGGTCCGCGAGCGCGTCGATCTGCGGCCACGGCCGCTCCGGGTTGACGTGGTCGGGGGTCAGCGGCGACACGCCGCCCCAGTCGTCGATGCCGGCGCGGATCATCAGCTCGTACTCGGCGTCGACCAGGTTCGGCGGCGCCTGGACGCGCATGCGCGGCCCGAGCACCAGCCGCGTGACCGCGATCGTGGCGGCCAGCTCCTCCAGGTCGGCGTCCGGCATGCCGCGCATCGCCGTGTCCGGCTTGGCGCGGAAGTTCTGCACGATGACCTCCTGGACGCCGCCGTACTCGCGCGCCACCCGCCGGATCGCGAAGATCGACTCGGCCCGGTCCTCGACGGTCTCACCGATGCCGATGAGGATGCCCGTGGTGAACGGCACGTTGGAGCGGCCGGCGTCCTCCAGCACGCGCAGCCGCACGGCCGGGTCCTTGTCGGGCGAGCCGTAGTGGGCCTGCCCCTTCTCCTCGAACAGGCGGCGCGAGGTGGTCTCCAGCATCATGCCCATGGACGGGGCCACCGGCTTGAGCCGCTGGAGGTCGCGCCAGCCGAGCACGCCGGGGTTGAGGTGCGGGAGCAGCCCGGTCTCCTCCAGGACGAGGACGGCCATGGCCCGCACGTACGACAGCGTGTCGTCGTAACCGTGCGCGTCCAGCCACTCCCGCGCCTGCCGCCAGCGATCCTCGGGCCGGTCGCCCAGGGTGAACAGCGCTTCCTTGCACCCCATCGCCGCGCCCTGCCGGGCGATCTCCAGCACCTCGTCGGGGCTGAGGAAGGCCGACGGCACCTTGTGCGGCGCGGTCGCGAACGTGCAATACCCACATTTGTCGCGGCAGAGCCTGGTCAACGGGATGAATACCTTGCGGCTGTAGGTGATCACGCCTGGCCTGCCCACCGCCGCGAGCCCGGCGTCCCGTACCCGGGAGGCGTGCTCCAGCAGCGTGTTCAGGTGGTCGCCGCGCGCGTGCAGCAGCACGGCGGCCTCGGTGACGTCGAGGGCCTTGCCGTCACGGGCGCGGGCGAGCGCGCGACGGAGCGCGCTGTCATTGACGAGACTCATACGAGGCACACTACGTCGGCCTGAGTTCGCGGCCCGCACCCAGGGGCATGTACGCGCAGGTCAGAAGGACCGGTAGTCGCGGGCGGGCATCCTGGGGCCGCGCGCGGGCGGGCGCAGGCCCGTGAGCATGACGAGGACCGCGGCCCGGTGCCGGTGGCCGGCGTACGGCTCCAGCAGGCGCAGCATCCCGGGGTCGTCGGTCTTCTCGCCCGTCAGCGCGTAGCCGACGAGCTTGGCCAGGTGGAAGTCGCCCACGCTGACCGCGTCGGGGTCGCCGAGGACGCGCTGGCGCACCTCCGCCGACGTCCACACGCCGATCCCGGGCAGCGCCCGCAGCAGCCGGTCCAGCTCCTCGGTGGTGGCGGCGGCCTCCAGCTTGGCGGCGTGCCAGGCGGCCGTGGCGATGGTCCGGGCGCGTACGGCCTCGGCCCCCGCGCGGTGCCAGTGCCACGACGGGATCTGCCGCCACACCTCGGCCTCGGGCACGACCCGCATGCCCTCGGGGGCGGGGCCGGGCGCGGGCTCGCCGTAGCGGTGCAGCAGCCATCGCCAGGCCCGCCACGCCTCGCGGCCGACGACCTTCTGCTCCAGGACGGCCGGCACCAGGGCCTCCATGACGCGGCCGGTGCGCCCGATGCGCAGCCCGGCGTGCCGGCGGGCGGCCTCGGCCAGCACCTCGTGCCGGGCCGCGAACCCGGACGCGTCGTCGTCGGCCCCGAGCCAGGCCGGGAGCATCTCCAGCAGCCATCCGGCGCCGGGGCCCCAGGCCCGGCCGAGCACGACGCCGTCGGCGGCACTCATCCGCAGGGTGCCGGGGCCGTCGGGGGTCCTGGAGGTGCGCCACACGGCCCCGTCGGGGGTGCGCCGCCAGGCGGGGTCTCCGGAGCCGCGCCGGTGCGGGGCCAGCGCCAGCCCCACGTCCAGCGGCCCACCGGGCTCCCACCTGCGCTCCATCACCAGTCCAGTGTGCCGCGCCGCGACACGCGCCCGCGCCCGGGGCGCCGGTGGGCGGCCGGTCGGACGCCGGTGGAGCAACGGGGGGTCGGGCGCCGGAGGAGCGGCGGCGAGGTCGGGCGCCGGAGGAGCGGCGGCGAGGTCAGACGTCGGTGGAGTAGCGGACGGCGCGCTCGGGGAGCTCGACGCCCGGCCACACGCGCACGCCGTGCTGGAGCTCGTTGCCCGCGCCGACCACGGCCCCGTCGCCGATCACCGCGTCACGCACCACGGCGCCCGCGCACACCCGGGCGCCCTGCCCGACGGCGGAGTCGACCACCGTCGCGCCGGAGTGCACCACGCAGCCGTCGCTGAGCACGCTGCCCGACACCACCGCACCGGCCTCGACGACCGTGCCGGCGCCGATCGCGGAGCCGCCGTTGACCTTGGCCTCCGGCGAGACGCGGGCGCCGGCGAGGGCGAGGTACTCGCCGGGCGGGCCCGGCAGCGCGGGCGAGGCCAGGCGGCCGAGCACCAGGTCACGAGAGCCCCGCACGAACGCGGCCGGGGTGCCGACGTCGAGCCAGTAGGTGCGGTCGGCGTAGCCGAGGACCAGCTCACCCGACTCGATGAGCCCGGGGAACGTCTCGCGCTCGACGGAGACGACCTCGTCGCGCGGTATCCGGTCGATGACCGAGCGGGTGAAGACGTAGCAGCCGGCGTTGATCCGGTTGGTGACGGGATTGGGGGTCTTCTCCAGGAACGCGGTGACCCGTCCATCGTCGTCGGTGGGGACGCAGCCGAACCGGGTCGGGTCGTCCACCTCCGTCAGATGGAGCGTTACAGAGGCGCCCCTGGAGGTGTGGGTGCGCACCTGGTCGCCGATGTCGTGGCCGGACAGGATGTCGCCGTTGAGCACCAGCACGGGATCGGAGGGGCCGCTGGTGAGGGCCTCGGCGGCGTTGCGGATGGCGCCGCCCGTGCCGAGCGGCGTCTCCTCCGTCATGTACTCCAGGGAGAGCCCGAAGGCCGAGCCGTCGCCGAAGGCGGGCTCGAACATCGACGCCTTGTAGGAGGTCGCGAAGACGATCCGGCGTACTCCGAACGAGCGGGCGCGGGCGAGCTGGTGCGCCAGGAAAGGCACGCCGGCGGTCGGCAGCAACGGCTTGGGCGTGCCGAGTGTCAGCGGACGCAGGCGCGTGCCCTGGCCGCCGACCAGGAGGATCGCCTCGAGGTCTGGCAAAGAGCTCTCCATCACTCCGCGAGGTTACCGAACTATTCGACCGCGCGTTGATAGGAGGCGAGATGCGCCTGCGCCGATGTCTTCCACGTGAACTCGCGGGCCCGCGCGAGGCCCGCCTCCTGGAGCGCCCGGCGCCGCTCGGGCGAGTCGAGGAGCCGGCCGAGGGCCAGGGCGATGCTGTCGGCGTCCGGCTCGGTGTAGGCGACGGCGTCGCCGCCCACCTCCGGCAGCGACGCGCGGTGCGTGGTGAGCACGGGCGCGCCGCACGCCATGGCCTCCAGCACGGGCAGCCCGAACCCCTCGCCGCGCGACGGGAACGCCACCACGAGCGCGCCCCCGAGGAACCCCGCCAGGTCCGGCATGCGCAGGAACCCGGGCCGCACCACCTTCACCGTGGCCTCGACCTCCCGGCAGGCGGTGTCGACGTCGTCCTCGTGGACGCCGCCGCCGAGGACCAGCGCGGGCGGCTCGTCGAGGTTCTTGACGGCGGCGGCGAAGCCGCGGATGAGGTTGGGAACGTTCTTGCGGGGGTCGAGCGCGCCCAGGAAGGCGACGTACGGCCGGCCGTGCAGGCCGAACCGCTCGGCCGCCCGCCTGCGCTCCACCTCGCTCGGCGGGTGGAACAGGTCCTGGTCGACGCCGTGGTAGGCGACGTCGATGCGGGTGGGGTCGGCGGCCAGCACGCGGACCAGCTCGTCACGGGTGGCCTTGGACGGCACGATGAGGCGGGTGGCGTGGCGCACGGCCGTGCGGGTGGCCGAGCGGAAGAACGCCGCCTTGCTGGGACTGTCGTGCTCCGGCTCGGTGAACCAGGTGACGTCGTGGACGGTCGCGACCGTGGGCAGGCCCGCGCCCAGCGGGATCGTGTAGTAGGGCGCGTGGATGACCTCGGCTCCCGCCTGCCGGGCGACCAGCGGCAGGCCGGTCTGCTCCCAGGTGAGCCGGGCGGCGCGGTTGGTGAGCGAGACGGGACCCGGCCGGATGTCGGCCGAGGGCGCGAGCCGGCGGTACCGGTCCGCGTCGGGCCGCTGGCAGACCACCACGAGGTCGGCCCCCGCGGCGTCGAGCCCGGCCACCAGTCCGTCCACGTAGCGGATGAGGGCGCCGCGGTCCGTGGGGACGGCCGCCGCGTCGACGAGCACTCGAGGCATTACGAGGATCTTCTCCCCTCAAGATCGTCGTGGGAGCCCTGGCGTCCCCCTCTGGGTTCAGCTTATGACCAGCCTCCCCCAAATCGAGGCTCAAATCACACGCCGCCACGCCGTGCAGCTATTCCCGCCAAACCCGCGCAGATCAGGTCCCCGATCACGATGATCATCCGGGAGCAGAGGGCCATCGCGATGGCCGGTCCCTGGGCCAGCACCGGGGACAGCACGGCCACCATCGCCACCTCGCGCACCCCCGCCCCGGCGGGCACGACGAAGGTCAGGATGCCGAGGCACCACGACAGCGCGAACGCCCCGACGGCGAACAGCAGGCCGCCCTGCGGGACGAGGAAGTACAGGTGCAGGCCGTAACACGTCCAGCCGGCCAGCGCCCAGCCGAGCGCGGTGAGCATGCCGCGGCGGGTGAGCGGCCGCTCCAGCGGCTCCTTCTTGAGCCTGCGCAGCCCGAAGCCGATCAGGGCGTTGATCACCTTCGGCTCCAGCAGCACCAGCAGCACCGGCACCAGGAGGAGCAGCCAGCCGAACCGGTCCCAGCCGAGCGTCACCAGGGTGACGAGCAGGCCGGTGGCGAGCTGGATCGGCATCGTCAGGAAGAACGCGGCGGCGCTGCGCGCCCGGGGCACGCCGAGGTCGCGGCCCATCTCCATCTGGGCGAGCACCGGCCAGACCGTGCCGGGGATGTACTTGCCGAGCTGGCCGACGAAGAACACCTTGGCGGCCGGTCGGAACGGCAGCGGCGAGCCGAGGTCGGCCAGCAGGGTGCGCCAGGTGAGCATGCCCCCGAGCAGCGCGGCGACCACGCCGGCCAGCGAGGCGGCGAGCATCGGCCAGCTCAGCGTGGACAGCCCGGCCACGACGTCGTCCCACCGCGAGGCCACGGCCCAGCCGCCGAAGCCGAGGGCGATCAGCAGGAACCCGAGGCGGACCACCCGCCGGGCGACCGGCCGCCGCCCCACGCCGGCCTCGGTGCTCACAGCGGCTGCGGGGGTTGCGGGAGCGCGGCGCCCGCGGGGCGGCGCGGCGTCTTGGTGGCCACCCACAGGTACGTGGGCACGAGCGGCAGCGTCAGCCGCAGCACCCCGCGCGGCGTGCGCGCGAGCACGGCCTGCGCCGCCCGCCCCACCGCGCCGGGGAACAGCTCCGAGCCGGCGAAGCGGGTGGGGGTGGCCAGCACCGGGAGCGTGTAGTCCCACACGTGGAAGGCCCGCAGCATCCGGCGCAGCCCCCGCCGGGTGCGGTAGCGCTCGTAGTAGTGGTCGGCCCGGCCGAAGGCGCGCACGTAGCGGTCGGCCAGCGCGGGCGGCAGGTAGGACAGGAACGGCAGCTTGTAGTGGGGCTCCATGATGCCGAGCCGGTTGCCCAGGCCGAGGTACAGGACGCCCTTGTCGGACAGCACCCGGTGCATCTCGGCCACCACCGCGTCGGGGTCGACCACGTGCTCGTAGATGTGGTTGAACACCAGCACGTCGATCGACCCGTCGGGGAACGGCAGAGCGGTGCCGTCACCGCAGACGAACGCCACCCGCCCGCCGAACCGGTCGGCCGCCCTGCGCAGCCCCGGCACGTCGATGTCCACCCCGAGGGTGTGCCCCGCGCCCGCGCCGGCCAGCTCGTCGGCGATGAACCCGGCCGAGCATCCCACGTCGCCCACGACCAGGCCGTCGAGCGAGCCCTGGAAGTGCTCCAGCACCGCGATGATCTTCGCGGCCTTGCGCCTGCGCTTGGCCTCGTCGAGCATGGCCGACTGGAACTCGGAGTACTCCAGCTGCGCGACCCGTTGCTTTCCCACGGCTTGCTTTCCCACGGGGCCCAACAGTACCCGCGACCGGGCCGCCGTTCGCCCGGCCGAGCGTGCCCCCTACCCGGTCCGGCTGATCACGCGTACCCTTGGCGGATGCTCCGCCGCCTGCTGCGCGTCGTGCTCGCGCTGGTCGCGCTCGGTTTCCTCGGCTACGGCCTGGCGCGCAACTGGGACGAGACCACGACGGCCGTGGCGCGGCTGTCGCCCTGGGCGCTGCCCGGCGCGTTCGCCGCGGTGCTGGCCGGTCAGCTCTGCAGCCTGCTCGCCTGGCGCCGGGTGCTGGCCGGGCTCGGCTCGCCGCTGCCGCTGCGGGTCGCCGGCCGCATCATGTTCGTGGGCCAGCTCGGCAAGTACATCCCGGGCTCGGTCTGGGCGTACGCCGCGACGATGGAGCTGGGCCGCGACCACGGCAGCCCGCCGCGCCGGACGTTCGCCTGCATCTCGCTGTCGCTGGTGATCAACCTCGGGGTGGCGCTGTCGATCGCCGCCGCCACGCTCGCCACCCAGCAGGTCCTGCGCCAGGCGTGGTACCTCCTGCTGCTGGTCCCGGTGATCATCGTGTGCCTGCACCCGAAGGTGCTCACCTGGGGTCTCAACCTGGCGCTCCGCCTGGCCCGCAAGGAACCGCTGGAGAGCGTGCTGCCCGGCCGCGCGGTCGTGGCCGCCGTGGGCTGGACGGCGCTCGGCTGGTTCGTGTACGGCATCCACACCTGGCTGCTCGTCGGCCGCTGGGACCTGTACGTGATCGCCACCGGGGCCTACGCGTTCGCCTGGGCCACGGGGCTGCTCGCGTTCTTCGTGCCCGCCGGGGTCGGGGTGCGCGAGGGCGCGATGGTGCTGGTGTTCACGCCCATCATCGGCACCGGGCCCGCGCTGGCCGCGGCGGTCGCGTCGCGGCTGGTGTTCACGCTGTCGGACGTGGCCGCCGCGGGGGTCGCGTTCCTGCTGGGCCGTCAGAGCGCCAGCAGCTCCGAGGCGTACGCCGACCAGAACGGCTCGGGGTCGACCGCCTTGACGCCCGACCGCAACCTCTCCGGCTCGCCCGAGGCGTAGAAGCGCTCGATCGCCGCGCGCAGCGCCCCCACGTCGCCCGGCTCCACCAGCAGCCCGTCCACCCCGTCGGTGACGTGGTCGGCCAGCGCCCCCACCCGGGTCGCGATGACCGGCACGCCGTGCTCGTGGCCGAGCCACACGTTCTGGCTCGCGGTCGCGCTGCGGTACGGCAGGACCAGGGCGTCGGCGCGGGCGAACAGCCCCGGGACGTCCTCGGCCGCCACGTAGCCGGGCCGCAGCTCCACCCGGTCGGCGACGCCCAGCTCGTCGATCAGCGCCCTGGTCTCGTCCAGCCCGCCCCAGAACTCTCCGGCCACGGTCAGCGCCACCCCCTCGGGCAGCGCGCGCAGCAGCAGGTCCAGCCCCTTGTACGGCCGCACGAGGCCGAAGAACAGCAGCCGCCGGTGAACCCCCGAGGACGGCTCGGCCCGGGTGGAGGGCAGGTGCGGCGGCAGCCCGGCCACGCGCACCGGTGTGGCGGCCAGCGTCCTGGCCAGGTCCGCCTGCTGCCCGGAGTGGGCCAGCACGCCGTCCACCCGCCGCAGCAGCGCCCGCATCAGCGGCCGGTCGTACGGCTTCGGCTCGTGGGGCAGCACGTTGTGGCACAGGGCGACGACACGGGCTCGGCGGCGCAGGCCGTACAGGATGCCGAGGTAGGCGGGCACCTGCACGGGGCTCAGCACGGCGAGGACGACCAGGTCGGCGGAGCGGAGCCGGCGGCCAGCGGCGACCCACCCGTCGGGGCGGCGCCAGTCGAGCCGGCGCTCGCTCCGGGGGTACGGCGTGCCCTCGGGGGCGTCGATCGTCTGGCGGCCGGGGTAGAGGAACGACGGGTACTGGGCCCGCCAGGACTCGATGACCACGTCGTGGCCGAGCGCGGCCAGCCGGTGCGCCAGCTCGGTGGTGTGCTGGGCGCCGCCCCCCTTGTACGGGTAGGTGGGGCCGACGATCGCGACGCGCACGCTATTCGCCCCGCGACCGCACGATCAGGTCGGCCAGCAGCGCGACCGAGCCGATCAGCAGGCCCGACAGGAAGATCATCACGGTGTTGGCGGGGAAGTAGAAGGGGTGCTGGATCATGTCCCACACGCCCTTGACCAGGCCGATCGCCACCAGCCAGAGCGCCGGCGGCATGAGCACCTTGAGGGGGTTGAAGTACATGATCATCCGCAGCACCTGCAGGATGTAGCGGTAGGCGTCGGAGACGAAGCTGAACTTCGACGTGCCGGCCCGCTTGGCGTACTCGATCGGCAGGTAGTGGACGTCGTGCTGGTTCATCAGGAACGACAGCGTGATCGTCGTGACGCAGGAGAAGCCGGGGGGCAGCAGCCGCAGGTAGGGCCTGGCCACCGACTTGCGGAAGGCCCGCAGCCCCGAGTTCAGGTCCGGGATCTTCTGGCCGGCGAGCATCTCGGCCACCTTGCGGATCACCCACTTGGCCGGCACGCGCAGCACCTTGTGGGAGCCCTCCTCGGTGGTGCGGGCGCCGACGACCTGGTCGATCGTGGCGTCCTTCTCCAGGAGCTGCACCAGCTCGGGGATGCGCTCGTTGGGGTAGGTCATGTCCGCGTCGGTCCAGACGACGATCTCGCCGCGCGCCTCCTGGGTGCCGATGCGGCGCACGGTGCCCGATCCGCCGTTGCGGTGGAAGGCGCGGATCCTCAGGTGCGGGAAGCGGGGCGCCGCCTCCTGCAGCCGGGCCAGCGTGCCGTCGGTGGAGCAGTCGTCGACCGCCACCAGCTCGTAGGTGTAGCCGCTCGTGTCCATCGCCCGCGTGATGCGCTCGACCTCGTCGATGACGTGGTCCTGCTCGTTGTAGCAGGGCAGGACGATCGTGACGTAGGGCGCTTCATCCACGGTGGTTCCACTCTGGGCGATCTCAGGCGTGCTCACGTGCGTCGAGGGTACTCTGCCCCGCGACGGCCCGGGTCCACATCGGCTCGCCCCGCCGCTGCTCCACGCGCCTGCGGCCGTCCTGCGGAGGTCAGCCGGCGGCCATCCAGGCCGTGATCCGCAGCGTCCACGTGGCGTCGGGCGGGCCGGTCAGCGAGCGCTCGTCCTGGCGTGTCACCAGGCCCATGACCTGCGTCGGCGTGCCGTACGGCGCGACCTGGGCCGCGTCGGCGGCCAGCACGACCGGCACGCGCCCGGCCGCCCTGATCCTCGCCGTGAGCCGCCGCACCTCGTCCGCGGGCGCGACGTCCCCGTCCGTACGGCGGGCCTCCGCGACCGGCACGCCGCAGGAGCCCCGGACGACCTGCATGAGCCGGTCACCGGTGACGCGCTCGACGACCAGCACCGACGCGTTCGCCGGGAACCGCGCGCACATGGCGGCCACGGCCGCCCGCTCGCCCCGCTCCACCGGGCTGAACGCCGTGCCGATGGACGTCACGACCGGCGGCACCAGCAGCAGCGCCACGCCCGCGGCGGTCACCCATCGAGGGCCGCGGGCGCCGTACCGGCGCCACACGGGCCTGTCGCGCAGCCACCGGACGCCCCAGACCGCGAGCAGGACCATCCCGGGGATCACGACGGGCACCAGGCGGCGCGACGCCCACGGGTGGTCGGGGGTGATCTCGGGGCGCAGCAGCGTGGTGACCGTGGTCCAGCCGATCACCGCCAGCGGCAGCAGCCAGGGGAACGGCCTGCCGTCGCGCAGCAGCCGGCGCACCAGGACGGCGGCCGCCAGCGTCGCCAGCAGCACGGCCGGCACGCCCACGTACCACACGACCCAGCGCAGCGACTGCTCGAAGTAGAGGTGCTCGCCGTCCAGCGGCAGGCCGTTGGCGCGCTGCGTCTCCTCGATGAACCGCGCGGTCAGCCGGTCCTCCTGCGTCACGGGCACGCGCCGCACCGTCTGGAACAACGGCCGCGCCGCCAGCCCCGCCATGACGAGGACGGTCAGCGCGGCGCCCGCCGTCGGCAGCCACCGCGCCAGGCGTCGCGGGCGCGGCAGGCGCGCCACCCACGGCGCCACCGCCGTGCCCAGCACGGTCAGCGCCAGCACGGCCGCGCAGATGAGCAGCAACGGCTGGACGGACCGCGACAGGTAGACCAGGTACGGCCGGGCCAGCTCGTACGCCGCGTACAGCCCCAGCCCGGCGCCCACGGCGACACCGGCCAGGAGCGGCGGCCCCGCCACGCCCTCCGGCCGGCCGGAGCGGCGCATCGCCACCAGCAGCCCGGCGAACGCGAGCACCGGCAGCACGTCACGCAGCCCGTCCACCCGCACCAGCACGGCCAGCCCGAACACCAGCCCGGCCACCGCCGCCTCCGCCCACCTCCGGCCCGGCGCGCCCGGCGCGGCCACGGCCCGCGACAGCGTGTCGTGCAGCAGGGCCAGGCCGCCGAGCAGCAGGATCAGCGACGGGATCTCGCTCAGCGTGGTGCGCGAGGTGTAGAGCACCGGCTGGCACACCGCGAACGCGAGCGCGGCCGGGGCCGCCCACCGCGCCCCCACCAGCCGCGCCGCCACCCCGGCCACCGTGAGCACCGCGAGCGCCCCCAGCACGGCAGGGGTCACCAGCAGCCCGCCGGCCCACTGACCGGCGGCGAACAGCAGCGGCGGGCCGGGCATGAACTGCGGCACGACCGCGCCGCCGACCTCGTAGAAGCCCATGCTCTCGAAGACCAGGGACGGGTCCGGCCCGCCGAACGCCGCCACCTGCGAGGGGATCGGGAGCGAGCCGTGGCCGGCCAGCCAGACGGCGTACTGGGCGTAGGTGGCGGGGTCGCGCCGGACCACGAGCTGCTCGGAGTGCAGGACGGCGTTGAACACGCCGGAGGCGAGAGCCACCCCGGCGACTCCGGTCACCTGCCACCGTCCCGCCCTCAGCCCCTCGGCCTCGGGCCCTTCGGGGTCGCCCGCCGACACGCGGAGGGCGGCCAGGCACAGCAGCGCGATCACGGGCAGGCCGAGCGCCAGCGCGGGCAGCGGCCGGTACACGCCGGCGAGCAGCAGCGGGAGGCCGGCCAGCAGCCAGCCCGCCACGACGAGGGCGGGCAGCACCGAGGCCACGGCGAGCACCCTGCCCGCCGACGGCCTTCGCACCTGGTCGGGCCCGCCGGATCCCATCGTGATCGCGAGGGTATCCGACCTGCGGGTACGACCGGGCCGGGTAGCGTACGCGACGTGCGTCATCGTCCAGCGTCCCACCGGCTCTCCCGCCCAGCCGGGCGCACGGCCCCGGCGGCCCGTCGTACCCCCAGGACGGTCCTGGCGGCGGTGCGGCGGCACGGGTGGTTCCTCGGGGTGCTGGCCCTCGGCGCGGGGCTGCGGGTGCTGACCATGCTGGGCTACCGGCCGGTCCTGTGGTTCCCCGACTCCTACACCTACATCGTCACCGTCTTCCGCCCCCGCCCCGACCTGGTGCGCCCCGCGGGCTACTCGGCGTTCCTCAAGCTGCTGGAGCCGTTCCACTCCTTCGCGGTGGTGGCGGCGGCGCAGCACCTGCTCGGGCTGGCGACGGGCGTGCTCGTGTACGCGGTCGCGCGCCGGGCGGTGCCCCGGTGGGGGGCCGCCCTGGCGGCCGCGCCGGTGCTGCTCGACGCCTACCAGGTCGAGCTGGAGCACCTGCTGGTCTCCGACACGCTGTTCATGTTCCTGCTGGTCGCGGCGGTGGCGCTGGCCATGGGAGGAAGGCGGCGGGCCGTGGCGATCGGGCTGCTGCTGGCCGCGGCGACGCTGACCAGGACCGTGGGCCAGCCGCTCATCCTGGTCCTCGCGGTGTGGTTCGTGCTGGCGGGGCGACTGCGGCGGGCCGCGGTGGTGCTCGCCGCCGCGCTGATCCCGCTCGCCGCGTACGGCGCCTGGTTCTACGGCACGTACCAGCGCACGGGCCTGGTCGGCGCCAACGGCGCGTTCCTGTACGCGCGGACGATGTCGTTCGCCGACTGCGCCAGGATGGACCCGCCCGCCGACCTGCGGGTGCTGTGCGACCCGCGCCCGCCGGAGCGCCGGCCCCCCTCGCAGGAGTACCTCTGGGCCGCCGACTCCCCGCTGGTCGAGCTGCCCGGCATCACCTTCACCAAGGCCAACGACGACCTGGCCGCGCGCTTCGCGACGCTGGCGATCCGCTCGCAGCCGCTCGACTACGCCGGCTCGGTGCTGTCGGAGCTGGGCCGCACGTTCGTGTGGGGCCGGCCGGTCTACCCCGACCAGGAGGTCTACGGCTACTACGAGCTGCCGTCGGCCTCCCCTCCTCCGCCGGGGCGCTGGGCGGCGCAGCTCGGCGTGGACATGGGCAAGAGGTACGAGCAGGGACCGATCGGCACGGAGGTGGTCGAGCCGTACGCCGGGTGGATGCGCGCCTACCAGGGGACGGTCCGCCTGCCCGGCGCCGTGCTGCTGGTGATCCTGCTGGCGCCGCCCGCCCTCGGCGCCGTGCGGGCGGCGAGACGCCGGAGGAGCGCGACCGGGAGCCCGGTGACGGGACGGCCGAGGCGGTTGCCGCTCTGGGTGCTGCCCTGGTCGGTGGCCGTGGTGCTGCTCGTCGTGCCGCCCGCCGTGGCCGAGTTCGACTACCGGTACGTGCTGCCCGCCGTGCCGCTGGCCTGTCTGGCGGCCGCTGTCTCTACCCGAGCTGAGCTGGCCAAACCCTAAGAGTTTGAAGATGATATTCCACGAATTGTCTAGCTCTGAGTATGCTCTTGGCCGATAACATCACGCCCGGGTCACGGCGAATTCCGCCGGTCATGGCTACGGGTACGCCGTACGTGACCTAGTCTCGTGGCGCAGAACGACCATGCCGACGCGTGAGGCGCGCACAGACCAGGCGAGGGGGCGTATGAGTGACTACAGGAGCGTGTCCGTGCAGGACCGCAGGGTCGCCCCGGCAGAACCCGGCCACCGGATGTCCCGCCGAGCGGCGGCGTCCCCCCCGCCTCCCCCTCCGCCGGGTGACGAACCTCCGCGCGGCGGCCGCCGGGCCGCTCCGGGCAAGGGTGGCGGCGTCAACAAGATGCGCGTCCTGGCCTGGATCAGCATCGGCGCCACGACGGTGATGGTCGCGGGCGCGCTGACCGGCTACACGGTCTACCGCGACGCCTTCGGCAACATCCATCAGAAGCCCGTCAAGATCCTCACCCCGCGGCCGCCGAGCACCGGCGCGCTCAACGTGCTCCTGGTCGGCTCCGACACCCGCGCGGGCGAGGGCAACGCGAAGTACGGCCAGAAACTGGCCCGCACCGCCGACGCGGGCGGCAAGCGCACCGACACGATCATCCTGTTGCACCTGTCGCCCAACCGCGACAAGGCCCAGCTCATCAGCTTCCCCCGTGACTCGATGGTGCAGATCCCCACCTGCCAGAACGAGACCACCAAGCAGCCGATGCCGGGCTACCGCGGCCAGATCAACGCCGCCTACAGCTCCGGCGGCATCTCCTGCACGATGTCCACGCTGGAGACCCTCACGGGCATCCGCATCGACCACTTCGTCGAGGTCGACTTCAGCGGGTTCAAGAACATCGTCAACGCCCTCGGCGGCATCCAGATCTGCCTCAAGTCCGGCGTCGACGACAAGTTCTCCAAGCTCAAGCTGCCCCCGGGCAAGAGCCTGCTGAACGGCGAGCAGGCCCTCGGCTACGTGCGGCTGCGCCACTACGGCGACGGCAGCGACATCCAGCGCATCAAGCGCCAGCAGATCTTCCTCAGCAAGGTCGTGGCGAAGGCGACCAGCGGCGAGCTGCTCACCAACCCCGCCAAGCTGACCAGCTTCATCAAGGCCGCCGCCCAGTCCGTGACCATGGACCCCGCGCTGGCCGCCGACACCGGGAAGCTCCTGGAGATCGCCCAGAGCGCCGAGAAGCTCACCGCGAACGGCGTCAAGTTCACCACGATCCCGTGGGTCCCCGACCCCGAGGACAAGAACCGGGTCGTGTGGAAGGAGCCCGACTCCACCGAGCTGTTCAACGCCATCAAGAGCGACATCGAGGTGGCCAAGCCGGAGCCGTCCACCAGCACCGGCACCGCGCCCAAGGTCGCGCTCAAGCCCGAGCAGGTGCAGGTCCAGGTGCTCAACGGCACCACCACGTCAGGCCGGGCCCGCACCGTCGCCGACCAGCTCAGCAAGCAGGGCTTCAAGGTCGTCGGCCTGGGCAACTACCAGGCCCCCGACGGCAAGTCGCTGGCCAAGACCGAGGTCCGCTACGCCAAGAAGGCCGCCGACGGCGGCGACTACGCCGGCGTGCTGGCCGGGATGGTCGTCCCCAAGCCCGCCCCCACGGCCGGCAAGATCAGGCCCACGACCACGGACGTCTACACCTCGCCGGTCGCGCTGCCCTCGGGCGGCGCCAAGGCCGCGGGCACGCCGGTGATCCAGCTGATCGTCGGCGAGGACTTCCAGACGGTCAAGGTCGAGAAGCTTCCTGACAGCGTCAAGAACAGCACCATCGTCGCCGCGGACCAGAAGAACGTCTGCACGTGACCTCCGAGTTCCCTGTGTAAGCGGGCTTTCGGATGCGTGTCGAGAGACAGGACCGTCCTGGCCGGGATATCGTGGTGCGGGTCGGCGACACCGCTCGTCCTCCGCCGTCAGGGCGTCAGTAAGGCGTGGCGGCCGTCGCGTTCCCCCGGCCCCGAGCGAAGCTGAGCGACTCCGTAGTGTCTGAGACCAAGCCGTCCGCCCCGGTCACCACTCCCCCGGCTCCCGGGGGTCCCGGCGAGGCCGCCGGCCCCGCGAGCACGGGAGCCAGCTGGCCGCTGCCGGAGGAGACGTTCTGGAGCGAGCAGACCGACCCCCACGGTGTCCGCCCCGACCCGCCGGCCCTCGGCGCCGCGCCGCCCGCCACGGACCCGCCGAGGACGGCTCCCCGGACCCCGAGCGCTCCTCCCAGCGCCCCGAAGGCGGCTCCGGGTGATCAGGCGGCGCCGGTGACGGCGGTGGCCGAGGCGCCCCAGGCGCAGGGCGCGCCCTTGCAGCAGCCCGAGCCGCCCCGCCGCAAGCGCGACCCTTACCTCGACAACGTCAAGTTCCTCCTGATCGCCCTGGTGCCCATCGGCCACTCGCTGGTGCCGACGCTCGACGCCGACTCCTCACGCGCCGCGTACATCTTCATCTACGTCTTCCACATGCCGCTGTTCGTGGTCATCAGCGGCTACCTGTCCCGCAACTTCTGGAACTCCAACGCGAAGACGAACAAGCTCGTCGACACGTTCGTCGTGCCGTACGTCATCGTGGAGGTCGGCTACGCGGTGCTGCGGTCCGCGCTGGGCCAGAAGTGGTCGCTGACGATCATCGACCCGGCCTGGCTCAACTGGTACCTCCTGGCGCTGCTGTTCTGGCGGCTGTCCACTCCGGTGTGGAAGCGGATGAAGTACCCGGTGCCGGTGGCCATCGCCATCTACCTGTTCGCCGGGTTCTCGCAGATCTCCGGCGACTTCAGCATGGACCGCTTCTTCGGCCTCATGCCGTTCTTCGTCATCGGCCTGGTCATGCAGCCCGAGCACTTCGAGCTGCTCAACCGGCGCTGGATCAAGATCGTCTCCGTGGGCGTGCTGGCCGCCGCCGCCGCGGTCGCCATCTACATCGCACCGAAGGCGACGCTCAAGCCGTTCTACTTCAAGCACAGCTACGCGGACATGGACCTGTCCTGGTGGATGGGCCTCGGCGTGCGCATGGGTCTGCTCGTCTGCTCGCTCGCCGTGTGCCTGGCGGTGCTCGCGCTCGTGCCCCGGCGCGAGACGTGGTACTCCGACCTGGGCACCCGCACCCTGTACTGCTACCTGCTGCACGGCATCCCGGTGCTCATCGCCAAGGAGATGGGCTGGCTGGAGCTGCCCTGGCTGCACGGCCCGCTCGGCGTGCTGGCGATCAGTTCGAGCTGCTTCGCGCTGGCCATCGTGCTGTGCCTGCCGGAGACCCGCACGGTGTTCAAGTGGGTGCTGGAGCCGCGCCTGACCTGGTTGTATCGGCGCCCATCTGGAAGTTAAGCGGTAGTTCGACCCGCATTAACGTCATCGACCTGGTCAGCACCGAGCATCTACGCATGCGGGTATGCGTAGCCACCACCGTCCACCATCCCGAGGACGCCCGGATCATGCACCGGCAGATCAGGGCGCTGCTCGACGCGGGCCACAAGGTGACCTACGTCGCGCCGTTCACCTATTTCAACGTCACGCCGCCGATGGGCCTCGACCCCGTCGACGTGCCGTACGGCGGGCACTTCGGCCGGGCCGCCGCCGGGCTCAGGCGCGGCCTGCGCGGCGCGGACCTGCTGCTGGTCCACGACCACGCGCTGCTGCGCCTGCTGCCGCACCGCCGCCCACCGGTCGTGTGGGACGTGCGTGAGCCCGTCGCCCCCCGGCGGCTGGCACGGGCGGAGCGGCGGTACCACGTCTGCTCCTCCTCCGTGGTGCCGGAGGCGACCGTGGTGTCCCCGAACCCGCCCGTTCCCGGCGACACCCGGGTGGTCCACCTCGGCCGGCTCTCGGCCGAGCGCGGCCTGGCGGAGCTCATCCGGCTGGCCGAGCGGCTGGCGCCGCACGGCATCCGGATGGAGCTGATCGGCGCCGCCGAGCCGGGCGTCCGCCCGCTGCTGCGCGACGCCCAGCGGGTCGGGCTGCTCGACTGGTACGGCCACGTCCCGAACCGGCACGCCCTGCGGATGGCCGAGGGCGCCCTCGCCGGCCTCTCCCTGACCGCCGAGACGGTCACGGGGGTGCCCACCAAGGTCCTCGACTACATGGGCCGCGGGTTGCCTGTGATCACCACGCCGCAGGCGGCACCGCTGGTGGAGGGAGTCGGCTGCGGGATCGTGGTGCCGCTGAACGTGGACGCGATCGTGGACGCCGTTCTGGACCTCAAGGAGGACCCGGCACGGCGGGTCGCGCACGGCGCGCGCGGTCACGCGGAGGCCCGGCTGCGGCACCACTGGCCGGACCAGGCGCCGGCGTTCGTGGCCCGGATGGAGGCGTGGGCCGGGCTCACCGCCCCGGTCCGGAGCCGTGCCGCCAAGGCACCTGTCTCGCGGACGGCCTAACGCGCCCGCTCGAGGTCGAAGGCCACGTCCGCCAGCCGGACGGTACGCACCCGCGGGTCCTCGATGAGCTTGCGCAGATCCTTGACCGTCACCATCTCGTCCACGTAGGCGTACACCAGACCGTCGGCCGCCACCTTGCGCAGCCGGGCCAGGGACAGGTCGAAGCGGCGCAGGTTCGCCTCGTCGTAGTCGTGCAGCATGGCTACCCAGCGGCGGAAGTGCTCCAGCTCCTGTGCGGGCTCCTTCTCGCAGGGCAGGTCCATGTCCTCGTCCGGAAAGGCCCGGTCATAGGTGGTGCTGCCCCAGGTGATCGGGACCGAACCGGGACGCCGCTCGTAGACCACCCTCCCATCACACCCGTGGCCGAACGCGCCGAACTCGGCGGGTGTCATCGGCTTGGCGAACTCGATGACGGCCATCGCGTTGAGGTCCTCGGGCAGCCTCGCGAGCACCGTGCGCACGCCCTCCTTCGACTGGAGCCGGGTGCCGACGTTGGCCAGCGAGGTGCTGAGCCGGGTGTTGGCGTAGTTGCCGAGCGGCAGCCGGCCGACCCGGCCGAAGAAGTCCTGGGTGATGGTGTAGAAGCCGCCGTCGCCGCCCTCGAAGCCGCCCTGGGCGCGCCTCTGGCGGGCGCCGACGGTGAGCGACATGGACCAGGGCGTGGTCTCGCAGCAGCCCACGACGTCGATGGCGTACGCCGGGTTGTAGATCTTGAAGGCCGTGCCGAGCACGTCCCACATGCGCCTCTCCCGATCGCCGCGCTTCTGCACCGCCGCCGAGCCGAGCGTCGCGACGAGCACGACCGCCACCAGCACGGCCAGCACCACCGTCGCCGTCCTGACGATCCCCCGGCGCACCGACCTGCGGGTCGCCCTGGGGTCGAAGTCCGGCAGCTCCAGCAGCGGCTCGTCCTCGTTCATCGCACTCCTCCGCTTTTCTCGACTCCGTACGTCTCGGCGAACGCGGCCCGCGCGCGCCACACCGCGGTCTTGATCGTCGCGTGCTTGGTGCCGGTCATCGTGGCCACCTCCACCAGCGAGAAGCCTTCGAGGTAGACCAGCGTGAGCAGCCTGCGGTGCCGCTCCGGCAGCCGGTCGAGGGCGTCGCGCACCTCCAGGGCGTCGACGTGCAACGGCGGCACGCCGAGCTCGTCGGCGTCGGGTAAGGCGAGCTCCCGGCGGGAGCGCCGGACGTGGTCGATGAGCACGTTGCGGGCGATCGTGAGCAGCCAGGCGGCCGGGTTCTCGCCGCGCCAGCCGAGCAGGGCCCGGGTCGCCTTGACGAACGTCTCCTGGGCGAGATCCTCGGCGAGATGGGGATCGCGGGTGCGGCGCAGCAGGAACCCGCACACGAGCGCCCAGTGCTCGCGGTAGAGCTCCTCGATGACAGCCTCCGCGTGGTCAGAATGGTCACATCAGCACAGACGGGGCCCGCCCGGGAATGGTCACATCGCTTTCCGGTTGATGTACTGGACGCATGGCATCGCATGTGATCCAAGGGCGTACGGTCAGCATGCCTGTCGAGGTGAGAGACGCGACCGTCTGCAGCGCGATGTTCCCCGTGCGGGCCGACGCGGCCCGGGCGGTGATCGCCTATTCCGGGCTGGACGTGGCCGAGGTGTTCCCGGGCAAGGCCGTCTGCGTGCTGACGTTCGTCGACTACCGCGACGGCGACCTCGATCAGTACCACGAGTTCGGCATGGCCTTCATGGTCAGGCCGCCGGGCGTGGCGGGGTCGGCCGGGCTGGCCGACCTGAGGCAGGCGGGCGTGTTCATCCACTGGCTGCCGGTGGACCAGCGGTTCACGCTGGAGGCCGGGCGGTCGATCTGGGGGTTCCCGAAGGAGCTGGCGGACATCGAGCTGCGGCTGGCGTCGCCGTACAAGCGCTGCATCGTGCGCAAGGACGGCCGGCTGGTGCTCGACCTGCTGCTCCGGCCGGGCCTGCCCGTGCCCGGTTCGGGGCCCATGACGCCGCTCGACGCCTACACGCACCGCGACGGGCTGACGCGGCGCGTGCCCTGGTCGGTGCGTCCGCGAGGGGTCAGGGTACGGCCGGGCGGGGCGCTGATCCGGCTCGGCAACCACCCCATCGCCAAGGAGCTGAGCGAGCTGGGCCTGCCCAAGCGGGCCCTGACCTCGACCACGGTGGCGCGGGTGGAGATGACCTTCGGCGAGGCGCTCAACCCCTAGGCGGACCGTGCCTCCGGACGGGCCGGAGGGCTGGTCAGACGATCGGGGGGCGGCCGAGCTTCACCATGCGCCAGGCGGTCCGCCACGCCATCGGACGGCGCTCGCCGGCGGACGTGCGCAGCCCTTCGAGGAAGCCGGCGAACCACGCCTTCAGCGCCTCGGAGGAGCCGCGCTCGCGGATCACGGTCAGCACGATCCAGTCGAGCAGGTAGAGGGCCGCCAGCGGCCACGGCAGGTTGCGGCGGGCCAGCCAGACCCGGTTGCGGGCGTTGAGCCGGTGGAAGTCGGAGTGCCGGGTCGGCGGGACCTGCGGGTGGTACATGACCGTCTCGGCGTCGTACTCGATCCGGTAGCCCTCGCCGAGCAGCCGCCAGGCCAGGTCGGTCTCCTCGTGGGCGTAGAAGAACCGCTCGGGCAGCCCGCCCACCTGGAGGAAGGCCGAGCGCCTGATGGCCGAGGCGCCGCCGAGGAACGTGGTGACCGGCGAGGACCGCTCGGGATCGCCCGCGCGCAGCCGGGGAACGTGGCGGCGCTGGCCGGTGCCGCCCTCGGGGTCCATCACGCGGAACGAGATGACGGCGAGGTCGGGCTCGGTGGCGAACCGGTCGCGCACGTGCGAGACGACCTTCTGGTTGGCGTACCAGCCGTCGTCGTCGAGGAACAGCACGACGTCGCCGGAGCACTCCTCGACGCCGCGGTTGCGGCCGGCCGGGATGCCGGTGTTGCGGTCGAGCCGGATCGTCTTGACGATCGCGGCCGAGCCCTCGGGTGGCGTCGCCGACACCTCGGGCACGTCGGCGCCGTTGCCGACGATCACCACTTCGACGTCGCCGTCGATCTGGTTGAGCGCGGACTCGACCGCCCGGTTCAGCTCCGCGACCCGGTTGCCCATGGTGAGGATGACGCACGAGATCTTCAACGAATCATCGTCCTGACGCGTTGAGAGCACGAGCGGAGCATTCTTTCATGATCACCGAGTCTGCTGGTCGCATGGTCCTGATGTTGGTGGGGCTAAGCGTATCGGAACCGGTCGTGAACCCCCGCCGAACGACGGAGGTCCGATCTATACGACGGCCGAGACGGGCAACCGGTTCCGGGCTTCTGATCAAGCAAGCCGCCTCGACGCCATGATGCTGACCAGATGGAGCACGACCTGGAGGCAGGCCGCCACGAAGCAGGCGACGAGCAGCACCCGGGTGGCCGTGAAGCCGCCGATCACCATGTCGATCACCGTGGTCACCACGACGAGCAGCGAAAGCTCGATCGGCTGCACGATGCGGTGGAACTTCGTGGCCCCCAGCACCCGCCTGCCCAGTCCCAGCAACCCGGAGCGGAACTGCGCCACGGACGCCTCGGTGGCGGCCGGCAGGCCGCCCTTGGCCCGCGCCACGTCCACGAGGTCGGTCTCGGCCTTGATGAGGATCGCGCCGAGCGCGGCGGCGACCCCCAGCACGGTGTACCAGTCGGGCAGGACGGCCGAGACCCGCCAGCCGAGGCCGACGAGCACCGCGGCCTCGGTGAAGTAGGCGCCGACGCGGTCCAGGTAGACGCCGGTCAGCGAGGTCTTGCCGGTCCAGCGGGCCAGCTCGCCGTCGGAGCAGTCGAGCAGCAGGTAGACCTGCACGAGCAGGGCGGCCACCACGACGGCCCAGAACCCCGGCAGCGCCAGCACGACCCCGGCCGCGACCCCCGCCAGCGTCATCACCCAGGTGAGCTGGTTGGGCGTGACGGGCGTCTTGGTCATCAGCCAGGTGACGTAGATGGACATCCGGCGCATGTAGAGCACGCCTGCCCAGTGCTCGCCGTTCCTGCGCTCCAGGTGGCCCGCCGGCTGGGCCACCCGCCGCAGCTCAGCTACCGAAGGCCCGGACATAGTCCTCCACCCGATCGCGGATCTCGGACTCCCCCATGCGAAGGTGCTCCAGGATCGTGTAGCGGCCGGGACGCGTGGCGGGGGCCAGCGCGACGGCCTCGGCGAACTGCTCCGTGCTCAGCCCGATCTCGGCCGGCGACACGGGCAGCTGGTGCCGGCGCAGGCAGCCCGTCACCTGCGCGAGCCGGGCGTCATCCTCCCTGAGGAAGAAGCAGAAGGCGGCACCGATGCCGGCGAGCTCGCCGTGGTTGGAGGTGCCCGGGAAGAGTTGGTCCACGGCATGAAGGATCTCATGGTCGCCGCCGCTCGAAGGACGTGAGGACCCGGCGATCACCATCGACATCCCCGACAGGATCAGGGATTCGGCGAGGACCGTCAGGAACGCGTCGGACTCGATCGAGTCGGGGCGGCCGATCAGCGCCTCGGCGGAGGTGCGCGCCATCGAGCAGGCCAGGCCGTCGATCGGCTCGCCGCGCTCGACGTTGCTGAGGATCCAGTCGTCGATGGCCGACAGGTTGCTCACCACGTCCCCCACGCCCGAGCGGACCAGCGACTCCGGCGCGTTGTGCACGAAGTCGAGGTCCACCAGGATCGCCAGCGGCATCGGCACGCCGAAGGAGCCCTTGCCGCCCTCGTACGTCAGCGAGGCCGTCGGGGAGCAGATGCCGTCGTGGGACAGGTTGGTGGCCACGGCGACCATCGGGATGCCCGCCAGGGAGGCGGCGTACTTCGTCGCGTCGATCGTGCGCCCGCCGCCGACGCCCACGACCACCTCGTAGGCGCCCTTACGCAGGTCGGCGCCGAGCGAGACGGCGGCCTCGACCGACCCGTCGGCGACCCGGAACACCTCGGCCTCGTCGAGCGTGGGCGCGATCAGGCCCTCGATGTGGTCGCCCTGGCCCGGCCCGACCGCCACCGCGACACGGCCGGAGGTCGCCACCCGGCTGTCGGCGAGCAGCGCGCCGAGCTGCGCCACCGCGCCCCGTCTGACCTCCATGGTCAGCGGCGCCGGCAGCATCCGCGCTAGCAGCGGCATGCGGCCCCCTCAGGAGCGGCTGGAAGCGGCATCCAGGCCCCCTCAGTAGCGGACGGCGATGGTGCGGGCCTTGGCCAGGTCGTCGTGGTTGTCCACCTCGACCCAGTCGACCTCGCCGATCGGCGCGACGTGGATGCCCTCGCCGCGCTCGATCATCTCCTGGTAGCCGTCCTCGTAGTAGAGCTGCGGGTCGCGCTCGAACGTGGCGCGCAGCGCGTCGGCGAGCCGTTCGGCGGCGCCCGGCCGGATCAGCGTCGCCCCGATGTACTCGCCGTACGCCTCGGCCGGGTCCATGAGCTTGGTGATCCGCTTGACCGCGCCGCCGTCGAGGGTGACCTTCATCTCCTCGTCGGCCAGCTTCTTCACGTCGTCGACCGCGAGCAGGATGTCGCTGGTCTCGGGAGCCGACAGGAGCGTCTTCTCGACCGAGACGGGGTGGACGGTGTCGCCGTTGACGAGCAGCGCGCCCTGCGCGAAGTACTCGCGGGCGCACCACAGGGAGTAGGCGTTGTTCCACTCCTCGGCCTTGTCGTTGTGCACGAGGGTGAGCTTGACGCCGTGGCGCCGCTCCAGCTCCTCCTTGCGCTCGTGCACCGCCTGGGCGGCGTATCCCACGACGACCACGACCTCGCGCAGGTCCACCTCGGCGAGGTTGCGCAGCGCGATGTCCATGATCGTCGTCTCGCCGTCGACCGGCACGAGAGCCTTGGGCAGCGTGTCGGTGTACGGCCGCAGACGTCTTCCGGCTCCAGCGGCCAGCACCATTCCCAGCAACGTGCACTCCTCAGTCGAGCATGACTCCGTACGGACGGACCCCGTCCCCGCGGCGGGTCGCTGAACGCGCCCCACCGTACGCACGGACTCCGTCACGTGGTGGGTCGCCGGACGCGCACCACCGTAGGCCCAAAGGTTAGTTGGCTTTGGGCCCTGTGCGGGTAATCCGGCGTCAGTCTTGTGTTCCCATGTCGGCCACCTCGGGCGCGGGCTCCGGTCCGGAGCGGGGCGCGGCGAGCCAGCAGGTGAGGCTCTCCCACGCGAACAGGCCCCACAGGTAGAGCGCGAGGAGCGCGTAACCGAACGTCATCACGCCGGCGACGCCCGCCAGCGCGATGACCAGCATCCGCCCCTCCCACCCGAGCCCGAACTTGGACAGCCACGGCGGCGGGTAGACCCGCTGCCGCAGCCGGTACACCAGGTCGTAGTGGTGGAAGGCGAGCGCGCCCAGCAGCACCACGATCAGCACCGGATGGACGCCGTGGGCGAACCCGCAGGCGGCGACGAAGGAGTACTCGATCACCCGCAGGATCGGCGGCACCAGCCAGTCGAAGCGGCCGTCGTGCGGGTGGGAGCTGCCCGGCCCGGCCAGCAGCAGCGTCACGGCCGGCGCGAAGAGCGCCAGCCCGTCGCTGCCGGCCACGCCCAGCATCAGCAGCACGCCGGTGACGAACGCGCCCGCGACGACCGGCGGCAGCGGCGGGAGCTGGCCCGCCACGAGCGCGCCCATGCCGCGCGAGAGCGACCCGTCGTCGCGGTAGGCGACGACCGTGCTCCTCGGCACCGGTGTCATGTGCACGGTGATCATCGCGTCGACCTCGCGATCCGCCCGGTGAGCTGGTAGAGGGCCGCGACGCTGCCCCAGGTGATGAGCGCCGCGAACGTCACGCGGGCGTTGAACAGCGCGGCGGTCACGGCGATCAGCGCCATCCGCTCGCCGATGGGCAGGACGATCATCTTCTTCGCCCAGCGGACGATCGAGTCGCGCTCCAGCCGGTGGGCGATGCCCAGCACTCCAGGCGCGGGAGCGCCGGCCCGCCCGTCGGTCTCCTCCAGCAGCGAGCGCACCGGCTTGGCCCACATCGCGCCGATGCGGTTGGCGTCCGCCACCGATCCCCCGAACGCGAAGTCGATCGCGTGCCGGACGACCTGGAGGATCATCGCGGCGATGGCGAGGTACCAGATGCCGTCGGGTCCGCCGTTCTGCCACGGCAGGCCGTCGGCGTAGCCGAGCGCCAGACCGGCGTAGACGACGTACTCCTTCAGCCGGTCGGCCATCCCGTCCGCCCACGCCCCGAGCGGGGTGAACGCGCGGGTGTAGCGGGCGAGCTGGCCGTCCAGGCAGTCGAGCACGAACGACAGGTAGACCAGCGCGGCCCCCGCCACCTGCCCGCCGCGCGTGCCGGCCGAGAACCAGACCGCCGCGAGGACGGCCAGGGCGACGGAGCAGCCCGTGACGGTGTTGGGCGTGAGCTTGAGCCGGGCCGCGGGGCGCACCAGATGGCGTGACCAGGTGGAGACGAAGAACGTGGTGAAGAAGCCGTCGCGGTCCTTGATCGCGGTGTCGAGGCGCACCTGGTCCTCGTCCACCTCCGCGAGGCGGGCCATCGCGCCGTCGCAGGTGGACTGCCCGGTCACCCGGTCGGCGTGCAACCGGCCGAGCCGGGCGGCGCGGACCCGCGCGCCGGCCCTGACCATGCCCACCAGGAGCAGGTCCACGGCCTCGATGGTGCTGACCGGGCCGAGCCGCCCGCTCTCGGCGAGGTCGGCCAGCTCCTCCGCGACGTCGGCGAGCGAGGCGAGGTCGCCCTCGCCCGCCTGCAGCACGCCGCGGAAGGTGGCGTTGGCCTGCGGAACCGTGTGGAAGGAGCTGCCCGCGGCGACCACCCGGCCGCCCTCCACCCGTACGGGCGGGCGCAGCGGCCCGCCGTCCGCGTCGGACGAGACGAGCGCGGCGGAGCCGCGCGCGGGGTGCTGGAGCAGCAGCCCCAGCGCGTCGGTGTGGGCGACGAGGTCGGCGGGCAGCACGACGACGGCGCCGGTCGAGCCGCGGGCCAGCTTGGCCACGGCCCGCAGGTCGGCGCCGAGCCCTCCGGCGTTTTCGGCATGCTCCGCGTCGGGCCGCTCTCCGTGCGTGAGCAGCGCACCGCCTGGCGTCAGCACCTGTACGTCGCGGACGGAGAGCGTCGCGAGCTGGTCGCCGAGCCGGTCGAGCAGTGTGCCGTCCGCGCAGGAGAGCCTGCATGCCGGAGTCGTGGCGAGCAGGACCACCGAGGCGGCCGAGCTCGCGCGGGTCAAGGAGTCGGTCAAAGCGCAGGTCCTCCCGGTAGTGAGGGAGTGCGTGGACTCAGCGTAGCGACAGGGCGACGGGATATCACGGACCCAGACCGTTACGCTCCGGGTATGGATTCTGGGTTGCGCGCCGTCGGGGTCGTTCTGGCGGGCGGAGTGGGGCAGCGGATGGGGCTCGGGCGGCCCAAGCAGCTCGCCACGATCGCCGGGCGGACGATCCTGGAGCACACGATCGCCCTGTTCGACGGCTCCCCCGACATCGACGAGGTCGTGGTGCTGATGACGCCGGGCCTCGCGGACGAGGCGAGGGAGCTGGTCGGGCGCGCCGGGTTCCGTAAGGTCAGCCAGGTCGTCGAGGGCGGGGCGAGCCGCACGGAGAGCACCTGGCGGGCGCTCCAGGCGATCGGCACGGAGGAGTGCGACGTGCTGCTGCACGACGCCGTCCGGCCCCTGCTGGAGCCCCGGATCATCACGGACTGTGTGCGGGCCCTGCGGACCCACCGGGCCGTCGAGGTGGCGATCCCCAGCTCCGACACCGTCTTCACGGTCGATCCGGGCCCGGCCGGGGAGACCATTGCGGAGGTTCTGGACCGGTCGCGGCTGCGGCGCGCGCAGACGCCGCAGTGCTTCCGGCTGTCGGTCATCAGGGAGGCGTACGAGCGGGCGCTGGCGGACCCGGACTTCGGCAGCCGGCCGGCGACGGACGACTGCGGGGTGGTGCTGCGGTACCTGCCGGACGTGCCCATCCACATCGTGCCGGGCAGCGAGCGCAACCTGAAGATCACTCATCCGGTGGACGCGCGGATCGCGGCCGGCCTCCTCGCGACGTCGCCGGTGCCGGTGGTGCCGGAGGCGGGCCTGCGGGCGGCGCTGGCGGGGCGGACCGTGGTGGTGCTCGACGCGGGGGCGGGTCCGGGGGGCGCAGGTCCTGAAGGCGCGGACGCGCGGGTGGCGGCGGAGCTGGCCGAGCTGGCCGCCGGGCACGGCGCGGTGGTGCGGGTCCTGTCCCGCGAGCGGGACGGGCTGCGGCTGGACGACCATGCCGCCGTGGCCAAGGCCCTGGCCGGGGTGGGGCGGATCGACCACCTGGTCCTGGCCGTGTCCCCGGGACGGGCGGGGAGCCTCGTGGACGCCACGGACGAGAGCGTGGCCGAAGCGGCGGTGTCCGGCTACCTGGGGCCGGTCAACGTGGCGCGAGCGGCGTACCCGCGCCTGCGGGAGAGCGGCGGGGGGCTGCTCCTGCGGGCCCCGGCGCCGCCGGACCCCACCGGCATGGTGGACGCGGCGGGGGCGGTGCCGGGCCCGGGGGACGCGCTGCGGGCGCCGGCCGGGGCGGCGGTGACCGCGCTCGCCCGGTCCCTGGCCGCCGAGTGGGCCGTCGAGGGCGTGCGGGTCAACTGCGTCACCGCCGGCGGGACGGCGGGCGAAGCGGCGCGGGCGTCGCTGGCCGTGCTGGCGTCGGGCCTCACGGGCCAGGTCGTGGACCCGTCACTCGGGGACGGCTGACGCCCTCTCACTCGGGGACGGTGACGCCCTCTCACTCGGCGACGGCTGACGCCCTCCGCGAGCGCCCGGCCATCCGTACGGCACGGACCGGCTCGTACGGGGCGCGGACGGCCCCGTACGGGCGCGTGTCACCTCGTGGTGCGCGCGCCCGTGGCGGTCGTCAGTGCAGCGCCAGGTGGCCCTGCTGGGGCGACGGGCGGGCCAGCTTGCGGGGGCTGGTCAGGAAGCCCCAGCCCCACGAGAGGTGCATGGTGGCGTACACCAGCGGCAGTTTCGCCTTGACCGCCGCCGGATGGCCGCTGCCCGTCAGCACCGAGCCGACCACGATGGCCAGCGCGTAACCGCCCGGGATCACCAGCCCGAGCGGGAAGAACGGCGAGACGACCAGCCCGAGCGCGATGGCCAGCACGGCGGCGGGCGGCGCGAGGTAGCGCAGGTTGATCGTGCCCTCGTGGGTGCGCGAGACGACGCGGCGCCAGCGGCCGTAGTGGAAGTACTGCTTGGCCAGCGCCTTGACGTTGGGCCGGGGCCGGTAGGACACCCGCATGCGCGGCTGGAACCACACCAGGCCGCCGCTCTGGCGGATGCGGTGGTTCATCTCCCAGTCCTGGGCGCGCTGGAAGTGCTCGTCGTAGCCGCCGACACGGTCGAGCGCGGAGCGACGGAACACGCCCAGGTAGACCGTGTCGGCCGGGCCGGCCGTGCCGCCCACGTGGAAGGCCGCGGCGCCGACGCCGATCTTGGAGGTCATGGCGCAGGCGACGGCCTGCTCGAAGGCGGTCACGCCCTCGGCAGCCATGACGCCACCCACGTTGTCGGCGCCGGTCTCCTCCAACGTCTCGACCGCCACCCGCAGGTAGTCGGGCGGCAGCATGGCGTGCCCGTCGACCCGGGCGACGATGCCGTTGCGCGAGGCCGCGATGGCGGCGTTGAGCGCGTTGGGCGTGCGGCCCGTCGGGTTGGGCACCACGACGACCCGCCGGTCGGCCGCCGCGATGGCGTCGGCGACCTCCTGGGTGCGGTCTTGGGAGGGTCCCACGGCGAGGATGACCTCGATCTCGCCCGGATAGCTCTGGGCGAGGATCTGGTGGACGGCCTCGCGAAGATGCCGCTCCTCGTTGAGGACCGGCATGACGACGGAGATGGGCGGCCAGCTTCGGGTCTCCGCTGGCGCGTGCGGCGAGTCGGGGAACTGCTTCATGGCGGGGCTCACGCTACTGTACGGGCAGGGGAGGAGGGCAATCGAAGGCCCGATCCTCGCGGCGGCACATGAGGGGGACGGGATGCGCGACCCGGGCGAGGAGGACGCTGGGGTGCATGTGGGCGGAGACGCCTACGGCGGCGTCAGGCTCGCGCCAGGTCGTAAACGCAGGCAAGGACGCGGCGCCCGGGCGCGTCGGCGCAACCTGATCCTGTCCGGCCTGTTGTCGGCCGGGGTGCTGGTCGGCACCGGCGTGGTGTGGGCGACCCCCAGGCAGATCGGCACGGTCGACGCGGGCGTGACCGAGCCGGTGTCCCGCGGCGCGATGAACGTCCTGCTCGTCGGCGTCGACAAGCGCGACGACCTCACCCGTAAGCAGCAGAACCAGCTCAAGCTCGGCCGTGAGGTCGGGCAGCGGACCGACACGATGATGGTCATCCACCTGTCCGAGGACCACAGCAAGGTGACCGTCGTGAGCCTCCCCCGCGACACCTGGACGACCATCCCCGGCAAAGGCCAGCACAAGATCAACTCCGCGTACCAGTTCGGCGGGCCGAAGCTCGCCAAGCAGACCGTGGAGCAGGTAACGGGACTGTCCATCAACCGCTACATCGAGGTGAACGTCCTCGGCTTCATCGACGTCGTGGACGCGCTCGGCGGCGTCACGGTGTGCACCCCGGTCGCCATCAACGACCCCAAGGCGGGGCTCACGCTCACCGCCGGGACCCACGAGCTGCACGGCGCTCAGGCGCTCGGCTACGCCCGCACCCGCGCCACGGCCCGCTCCGACCTCGACCGCATCGACCGGCAGCAGCAGGTCATCTCCGCGCTGCTGAACCGCGCCCTCAGCGCCGGCACGCTGGCCAACCCGGCCAAGCTGGCCGGGTTCGTCGACTCCACGCTGCGCACGATCAAGGTCGATCCCGACGACGGGCTGATGGGGCTGGCCACGCAGATGCGCGACGTCTCGCTGGACGACGTCGCGTTCGCGGACGTGCCGTTGAAGAACGTGGACTTCAAGGCGCCGACCGGCGAGTCGGCGGTGCTGTGGGACGAGACGGCGGCGCGCGAGCTGTTCCGGCGGATCGGCGCCGACGAGGACCTGGTCAAGCCCAGCCCCTCGCCCTCCGCCTCCTCCTCGGCGAGCGCCACCGCCAAGCCGGCCGGCGAGGCGATCCCGCCGGAGCGCATCGCGGTCACGGTCAAGAACGGCACGCTCGTCACGGGTCTGGGCGCCCGGACGAAGGAGGCGCTGGTGGCGGCCGGGTTCCGCGTGCCGGACCAGCCGGGCAACACCCCGCGCAAGGACTACAAGAAGACGGTCATCCGCTACGCCGCCGACCGCGAGGACTCCGCCCGCACCGTCGCCGCCGCGATCCCCGGGGCGGAGCTGCGCGAGGCGGCGGATGTCAAGGGCGTCGAGGTCATCGTGGGCAGCGACCAGCCGAAGATCTCGAAACCGGCCCAGACGGCAACCCCAGGGGTGAAGCCCACGTCAACCGCTACACCGACTGCGAAAACGGCAACTCAGAACATATGCAAGAAATAGGTATAAGTATCCTAACAACGGGCACTGGACCGTCATGGTGGTCAAGTACTGGCGGGAGGACCTCTGCACGGTTGTGCGCGTTGTCGGTGATCTCGACGTGGCCGGAGCCCCGCGTCTGCGGGCGGAGCTGGACCACATCCTCACCAGGACCGACTCAAGCAACGTGGTCATCGACCTGACAGCGGTCCCGTTCTGCGATTCGGTAGGGCTCGGCGTTCTGGTGAGCGCGTTCAACCATGTTCACCACGTACATGGCAGACTCATCCTCGTGCTGGCGGACGGCATGATCAGCCACCTCCTCACCATCACCAACCTCGACCGTCACTTCGAGACGGCCTCGTCGGTCGAGGAGGCGTGCTCGGCGGTGTCGGCGGCGGCCTGACTCCGGGCGGCGACCTGAGGCCGGATGACCGCGGCCTGCCGGCGTACTGGATACTCGGATGCCGATCGGCCGCTGCCCTCTACCGGCAGGCGGCCCGTGGAGGCGATCATTCCTCGGAGGCGTGGCACGCCGCCGGGGATGGTCGTGCCGCCCGACGGTGACGACACAGGAGGCCGCTGTGAGGCTCGGAGTGATGTTCGACCGCGACCTGGCGCCGGAGCTGCTGGTGCCCTTCGCGCGGGAGCTGGACGGCCTGGACGTGGCCGACCTGTGGGTCGTGGAGGACCTGGGGTGGACCGGCGCCGTGTCCGCGGCCGCGACCGCGCTGGCCGTGACCGAACGCCTGCGGGTCGGCATCGGCATCACCCCCGCTCCCCTGCGTAATCCCGCGCTGCTGGCGATGGAGCTGGCCAACCTGGCCCGCCTGCACCCCGGCCGGCTCGCCGCCGGCATCGGGCACGGGGTACAGGACTGGATGCGCCAGGTCGGCGCCGCCGTACCGTCGCCGCTGGCGCTGCTGGAGGAGACGATCACCTCCGTACGGGCCCTGCTGCGCGGTGAGACCGTGACCCTGCACGGCCGGGCGGTGCAGCTGGACGGCGTCTCGCTCGTCCACCCGCCCGCCGAGCCGCCGCCGGTGCTGGCCGGGGTGGTCAGCCCGCGCTCGCTCGCGCTGTCGGGCCGCGTGGCCCAGGGCACGATCGTCCCCGAGGGGCTGCGGCCCGACCGGTTGCCCGCCATCCTGGAGCAGATCGGCGCGCCGGAGGGGCACGAGCTGGTGGCGTTCACGTTCCTGTGCGTCGGCGACGACGCCCGTGAGGTGATGCGGCCGGCGGCGGAGGGCCAGGCGGCGTTCCTCGACGTGACGCCCGAGGAGGTCGTCATGGCCGTGGGCTCGCCGGAGGAGGCCGCCGCGCAGGTGCGCGAGCTGTGGGAGGCGGGGGCGACGACGGTCGCGGTACGGCCGATGGGCGCCGAGCCGCTGTCCCACGTTCGCAAGCTCCTCGCCGCCCTCTGACCCGGCCGGCGGGAAGACTCTTCTGACCCGTTTCGCCGGTGAGACCCTTCTGACCTGTTCGGCGGTGAGACCCTTCTGACCCGTTTCACCGGTGAGGCGCTTCTGACCCGTTCGCCGGTGAGGAGCGCGGCATTGTCCGGTCACGGAGGGAAATGCGGCCGAACGGCGGAGCCGGACTCGGCCGGATGGCCGATGGCGGGGCGGCGCCGCCGGACGACGATCTTCCCATGAGACGCATCACGGGGACGATGGCGGCGGTGGCGGTGACCGTGCTCGCAGTGGCGACGGCCGGCTGCGGGATCGAGCTGGACGCCAAGGAGGTGCACGGCAGCCGCGCGTTCGCGCACTCGGGCGGGCAGCTCACCATCCGCAGCTCGACGGGCGGCCTGCGCATCCTGCCCGGCGACCCGGGCGGGGTACGCGTGGACCGGTGGGTGCGCGGCAAGGCCGCCGGCGACGGCAACGCGTCCTGGTCGCTCAAGGACGGGGTCCTGCGGCTGGGCGCCGACTGCACGACGGTGTTCGGTGACTGCGGCGCCCGCTACCACGTACGGGTGCCGCCCGGCGTGCGGATCGTGGTGCAGGCGGCGGAGGAGGGCGTGATCCTCGACGACCTCGCCCAGGACGTGGACGTGTCGACGCACGGGCCCATCACGGCGCACCGGACGTCGGGACGGCTGCGGCTGCTGGGCGCCGACGGGGTGGTCGCGGGCGAGGGGCTGAAGTCGGCGAGCGTACGGGTGCGGACGAGCTCAGGGGCCGTCCGGCTGACGTTCGCCGCGCCGCCGACGGAGGTGGACGTCATGTCGCGTGACGGCTACGTCAGGACGACGGTGCCCCGGGGGGCGTACGCCGTGACGGCGCAGAGCCGGTACGGCGACGAGCGGTCGCAGGTCAAGGACGTCCGGAGCGACCGGACCATCGTCGCGAAGAGCACCTCCGGCGACATCCGGATCCTCACCCGCTGACCGCATTCTCACGGGGGAGATTTCGGGGATGAGCGCAGCTCCGCCTCCTTGCAGCGGGGTCGCGTCGTGCCGGTCGAGGTCCTCCTGCGAACGCCAGACCTCGTAGCGGAAGAACCGGCCGTCCCCCTGCTCGTGGAGGTGGTACTGCGGACCGCCCTCGTGCGCCGGCCCGGCGAGATCGTCGATCGGGCAGACGGTCACCGCCCTCCACCGGCAGCCGGATTGCGCGCATGTGGCGCGACAGCCAGGACTGCCCTCCGCCACCACGTCCTGGCGACGTCGAGCCCGCGGCGGCCCGCCCGCAGCCGACCGGTTCCCGCCATCCCGGACGTCGCGTAGGCCATCGCCGGCAGGAGTCGATCCCGGGTGGCCGGACCGATCAGTTTTGGAGAAGCACAGGTCACCGGGCCCCGGATACCGTGACAGCCATGGACATCACCATTCACACGACCTTCCTCCCGCATGACGACCCGGACGCCGCTGTGGCCTTCTACCGCGACACCCTCGGTTTCGAGGTACGCAGCGACGTCGGGCACGGCAAGATGCGCTGGATCACGGTCGGCCCTGTCGGCCAGCCCGGGACGTCCATTCTCCTGGCGCCGCCGGCCGCCGACCCCGGCATCACCGAGGACGAGCGCCGCACGATCATCGAGATGATGGCCAAGGGCACCTACGGCTGGATCCTGCTGGCCACCAGGGACCTGGACGGCACCTTCGAGAAGCTGCAGGCCGGCGACGCCGAGGTGGTCCAGGAGCCGACGGAACAGCCGTACGGCGTTCGGGACTGCGCCTTCCGCGATCCCGCGGGCAACCTGGTCCGCATCCAGCAGCTTCGCTGAGCCCCGCTCCACCCTCACCGGCGAGCACCTCGCCGTGCGGCCCGGGTGCTCGCACACATCGATGAAAAGGAGTTCTCTCATGTGTCATCCCGCATGGGGACGCGCGCTCACCGCGGCACAGCACCTGAACGACCTCGCGCGACTGCGCGGCGTCCGCGATCGGATCGACCGCGAGTACGCGCAGCCGCTGAACGTCGAGGCGCTGGCCCGCAGCGTGCACGTGTCGGCCGGGCACCTCAGCCGGCAGTTCCGGCTCGCCTACGGCGAGTCGCCGTATGCCTATCTGATGACCCGGCGCATCGAACGCGCGATGGCGCTGCTGCGTCGTGGCGACCTCAGCGTCACCGACGTCTGCTTCGCGGTCGGCTGCTCGTCGCTGGGCACCTTCAGCACCCGCTTCACCGAGCTGGTCGGCATGCCGCCCAGCGTCTACCAGCGCCGCACCGCGGGCGCCGGGGCCGGGATGCCGTCGTGCGTGGCCAAGCAGGTGACGAGACCGGTCAGGAACCGAGAAGCGCCCGTCAGCGAGCCGCAGCCGGCGTGACCGACATGACCTGCTCGGCAGGGACGCCCGGCCCTTCACGGACCCGGACGGGTTCGCGTGGGTGGCCGCATCGCCGGCGACCACGCCGTGACCTGCCGCTGTCGTCACCCGGGCGGCAACCGATCAGTTTTCGAGAAGCCTTCACCGGCGGCGGATCTCTAGCATCAGATTGTCCGGATCAACCCTTGTAAGACTTGTATGAGAGGAAATTTGCCATGGAGAGCACGCAGACGTCCGCCAAGAGCACCGGCGCAGCGGCGGAGAAGTACGACGGATTCACGGAGGAGGAGCGGAGCGCGATGAAGGAGCGCGCCCGGGAGCTGAAGGCGTCCACGCGGCGCGGCTCCGGCGCGGCCAGGCCGGACCCGGAGAGCGAAGTGCTCGCGAAGATCGCCGAGCTGGAGGAGGCGGACCGCGTCCTCGCCGAGCGCATCCATGAGATCGTCAAGGCCAGCGCGCCGGCCCTCTCGCCGGAGCTCTGGTACGGGATGCCGGCCTATGCCAGGGACGGCAAGGTCGTCTGCTTCTTCCAGAGCGCCCAGAAGTTCAAGGCGAGGTACGCCACGCTCGGCTTCAACGACCCGGCGAACCTCGACGAGGGCACCATGTGGCCGACCGCGTTCGCTCTGACGCAGCTGACCCCCGCCGACGAGGCACGGATCGGCGAGCTCATCAAGAAGGCCGCAGGCTGAGCCGGCCCTTCACGTGACTGTCGGACAGGCGCCTTCTGAACCGTGGTCCACCCGCCGTCGCCACGCTGGTGTCATCGACCGGGTTCCTCGAGCTCACCGACGCTGTCCGCACGGGCCGGCAGGAGCAGGGCGGTGACGACCACAGCCAAGGACAGCACCGCTCCGATGATGAAAGCCAGCCGCATGCCGCCGAGGTTGGCGAGTGCCTCGCTGACGCCTGCGGATCTCAGGGCATCGGCTCGCGCGCTCATCACGGTGATCACGAGCGCGGTGCCGAAGGCCGCGGCGACCTGCTGCAGCGTGCTCAGGATCGAGCTGCCGTGAGAGTAGAGGTGTGAGGGAACCGCTCCGAGCCCGAGCGTGAACACCGGGGTGAACGTCGCGGCCAGACTCACCATCAGCAGCGCGTGCAGGCCGAGGAGCTGCCAGTACGGCATGGTCATCGTGACCTGGGTGAAGCCGGCGAGCGCGAGCGTGATCCCGATCGCGCCGGGGATGACCAGGACCCGGCCACCGAACTGGTCGAACAGGCGGCCGACGGCCGGACCGAGCAGGCCCATCGCGAGGCCTCCCGGCATCACGAGGAGCCCGGTCTCCAGAGGGCTGAGCTCGCGGACGTTCTGCAGGTACAGCGGCAGCATGATCATCGAGCCGAGCATCGCCATGAAGGCCACCGACATCAGGATCAGCGCGACGGTGAAGGTGCGGTGACGCAGGGTACGCAGGTCCATCAGCGGCGCACCGCGCTTCTGCAACGCCAGCTGGCGGACGACGAAGACGGCGATGGCGACCAGACCGGCTGCCACGATCGCGGCGGCAAGACGGACGTCACCGCCCTCGAACCGGCTGAGCCCGTAGACCAGGCCGCCGAAGCCGGCGGCGGCGGTCACCACGCTCAACCAGTCGATGGTGCTGAGCTCGGGCTCTCCGACGTTCTCGAGCTGCTTCAGGCCGCGCCAGGTGATCACGGCGGCGATGGGGAGCACCACGGCGAACAGCAACCGCCAGGACCCGAATTGGAGGATCACCCCCGAGACCGCCGGGCCCATCGCGGGCGCGACCGAGATGGCCAGGGTGACATTGCCCATCACCCGGCCCCGCTCCGCCTCCGGCACCACCTGCATCAGCGTGGTCATCAGCAGCGGCATCATCACCGCCGTCCCGGACGCCTGGATGATGCGGGCGCCCAGCAACACCTCGAACGTCGGCGCGACGGCGGCCAACGCCGTCCCGATCAGGAACAGACCCATCGCGGTGGTGTACGCGCGGCGGGTGGACACCCGCTGCAGGAACCAACCGCTGATCGGGATGACAGCTGCCATGGTCAGCATGAACGCGGTCGAGAGCCACTGCGCGGTCTGCTCGGTGATGTGCAACGCGCCCATCAGCCGCGGGATCGCGTTGATCATGATCGTCTCGTTGAGGATGACCACGAAGGTGGCCAGCACCAGCAGCCGAACCACGGCCGGGGTGCGACCTTGAACGGCGGTCGCTGATGTGGCGGGTGAGTCGAGCTGTGGGCTGGACACGGCACCTCGATCGGGATTGTCGGACATGACGTGATCATGGCTGGCGTCCCAGCCGTGGGTCTCACGAGAAGTAGTGGTCATCAGCAAAGACTGACCTGCACCACCGACAAAACTCATCGCTCATGCCCAGCATCCCGGCAGGCGACGCGAAATTCCACCCGGTTTTCACCGGTGGACAACGATCTGAAGATCACGAGAAGGAGCGCCCGCCGAGCCCGCTGACTCGGCGCAGGAGGAGAGCGGCCAGGAGCGTCGCAGGCGCCGGTAGCGGGACGACCGGCCGCACACTCCGCCGGGGTGGCTGATCCGTTAGAGTTGCCCGACCGCCTGTGAATCATGGGGTTGAAGAGACATCGCCGCCGACGATCTGTTCCTTGCGGGGTCAGCGCAGTTCGACCCGGAGATCTGCGTCAGCGCGGGGAGAGGCGTCCGCGAGGCCGCCGACGATCTGGCCCGGGGCGTGGACACGTTCTGCCGGGCGATGGACGAGCGGCCCTTCGGTCAGGACGATCTGGGCCGGGCACTGTTCGAGGGCCATCCCGAGGCGGACAGGCCGGGGTTCGCCCGGCTACGTGACGACCTGCTGAACGACCTCGTCCTGGCGGTGAACCTGTTACGCGGGATGGCGGCCGGGTTGGTCGTCGCCGGCGACACGTACACCGCAGCCGAGGCGGCCAACCTCGGGATTCCGCACGTACGGCGGTGCCCGGGATGGCTGACGGATCCGGAGGAGTACAAGCCTGGGCTGGGCCCGAGCGGCCTGCCGACGACCACGCCACCACCTGGCTTGGTGCGCCAGGCGATCTGGTTCCTCGAATCTGTGGGCTTCGGCTCCGCGTGGCCGGATGCCGATCTCGACGGGGTGGCGCGGCTTCGCGATGCCGCGACGGCGCTGGGACGCGTGGTCGGTGACGTTCAGGAGCAGATCGCCGGGCAGGCCGGGCGCGTGACCAGGGCCGGGTTCGGGCCGGCCACGGCCGCGTTCGGGCGGGCCGCGCGAGTGGTGCACGGCGAGAAGGGGCCGCTGGCGGACCTGCGGCGGCGGTGCGAGCATCTCGCCTACTGCGGCCAGATCGCCTATGACGCGATCGTCAAGGCCAGACGGCGCTTCGTGGCATCCGCGGCGTTCGTGGTGACACTGATGCTCCTCGCGAGGCTACTGGCCCCCCGGCTCGGCCCGCTCCTCGACGTTGTGGTGCGAAGGCTTCTCCGAGCGGAGGGCCTGGCACTGCGGATCATCTTGCTGGTCATCCGGCAGGCCGCGCTGGGTGCGATGTACTCCGGCGGACTGAGCGCGATCGACCAGTTGTTCGCCACCGGCGACGTCGATGCGGCGGAGCTGGTTCGGGACATGTTCCACGGAGCGCTCGCCGGCGGGTTGATGGCC
Source organism: Nonomuraea sp. NPDC005501 (assembly GCF_040605905.1). NCBI lineage: Bacteria > Bacillati > Actinomycetota > Actinomycetes > Streptosporangiales > Streptosporangiaceae > Nonomuraea > Nonomuraea sp. NPDC005501. The sequence goes on from NZ_JBEXDT010000022.1 coordinate 49,716, forward strand.
GGTGCGCACGCCGCGCTGCCCGTGCTCCTGCGCCGAGGCGGACCCGCGCTGACCGGCCTGGCCGAGGCCATGGAGTCTGCCACCTGGGAGCGGGCATTCTCCCGGATCATGGCCGGCGGGGCGGTGAGCACAACCGTGCTGGCGACCGCTGGATGGGCCGCCGGTGCCGGCTGGAACTGGAAGCACGCCGCCGAGATGGGATTCGGCATGGCTGTTCTCAGCACCGGCGCGGCACTCGCCTCCCGGACCTGGCCCGCCCCCAGTTATGCGAGCCTGAGGGGCAGAGCCTGGAAGCAGAGCCCGGCCAAGCGGTGGCATGACGTCAAGTGGGCCTCGGGAATTCTCCTGGTAACCGCCCCCGCGGTCGCCGTCTTCGCGCTCGCGAAGTTCGCCGAGGACAGACGGAACCCCTTCTTCCTGCAGAAACGAGTCGGCCAGTTCGGCCGCGAGTTCGACCTCGCCAAGGGCCGTTCGATGAGCACGACCGACGGCAAGGACAGCAGTCTCGGCTCGTCGGATTCGCGGCGCACGAGGGTCGGCGAACTCTGGGCGAGAACCAGTCTCGACGAGTTCGTCCAACTCGCCTACAACGTCCTCTACAAGAGTGACATGTCAGTCATCAACGACCGGCCGCTCCTGAGTTCCACCAGACAGGAGACGATAGAGGCCCTCGGCCCCACCTTGGGACCTCGTTGGAACGAGGCGGATCTGGCCGGGAAACCCGGGCTGTTCGGCCCGTTCCCCAACAAGATCGTCGAGCTCGGCCTCAAGCCGAAGACAGAGGCGTTCGACCTTCAACGAGGCTACACAGGCATCTGGCACGACAGAACCGCGAGCCTGCATTCGGACCGGAATATTCTCTGGGAGTTCATCTCCACTTACATGAAGCGCATTTCCTGACCTCGATCTTCATCGCGCCCAGCGGAACGGGAAGGTGAAGCCGTGCCGGGCAGGCGATCGACGACCGGCTGTTCCCCCTCGGCTGTCAGCGTGGATACCCAGGAGCTCGCGGGCATCTGGGCACCTCTCATGGCCGTCACCTCGCCCGCAGTGCCTCGGGGCATCGGGTTCCTGGGCCTGCGCGTCGTGAGTCGTCGTGGCCCACGGGCGGCGCAGCGGGTTGTGGTGCGAATCTGATCTCCGGCGCCTCAATCAGTGAGATCATGAACCACGGCCACGCTCCATCCCGGGGAGGAAACCGCTACTTGCAGCGGGACAGAACCGAGGCTTCTGATCGACCGTCCGACGCACCCCGTGCAGGTCTGTCAGCGTGTTTCTTCCAGGACCCTTTCTCGCAACCAGAGCGTTGCATTGTCCCAGCCCTCTCCAAGGGCAAACTTCGCGTACGTCAGCCCGTCGAGATACGTAGCCCCCTCGGATACAGAGCGCAGACAGTGGTAGATACCCCTGCCCGCGACCCATCGCCGCCATACGTCTTCGTTGCTATCACGGTGAGCGAAGAGCTGTCCCTCCCACCATGATCCGAGATTTAGGACGTCTCTTTTCACCTCGGAGAGAATGGCCGCGTCGAACTGCTCACCACCGCGTGCTTGTCCGATGACGCTCTCAATAGCGGCGCCCTCCGGACCGAAGATGTCGAAGAGAGTCACCGCGACACGGCGCAGCATGATGTTGCGGACAGGCGCGGGCGCGCTGCGGATCCAAGCGTCCAGCCCTGGCTCGTGGCAGGCGAAATCAAGGGGCGGAATCTCGCTTGAGATCGGTTGCTCGATCTCAATTCCGAGATGAGGTCGATCCAAGAAGCCTTGCGGGAGCCGTACGCCTGAGCGTGCCTCGATCATCGCCAATGCCCTGGCCCGCTTGGACGGCCAGATCCGCGAGGCGCCCGAACCGAGCGTCTCTGCTTCTGCTTGGAGAAACACCTGCTCCGAGCCGAGCAGATACGACCGAGGGAGGGGAAAGTCTTTGATCTCCGCGAGTATGTGACCATTCGCCGCGTAGAAGAAGAACGCGCCCATCACATTCCAGCTGACATGCCACACCCGAGCGTGGCGACTGAGCCGGCACAGGACCGTATCCAGGCCCGCATACGTGAACCCATCCTCTTCGAGCAGGGCGATGCCGGATGGAGTCTCGTGTGCATGGATTGGTGGGTACGGGTCTTCCGGGTTTACGTCGACCACGTCAGGACGGCCGCCGCCGGTAAGACGTCTGGCCGTTTCACGCAGCGAAGGAGGGCCATCGAGGGGCTGGATCACCGTCCAGCACAGACTCGACTCCAGATCGGGGTCCGTGCGGAGAAGTTCGTGATAGTACTCGAGCGCCTCATCGCCGATCACTGATGTGTCTCCTCTGCGAGTAGCGTCTTGACCGGCGCGGAATCCCGCGCCGGTCAAGACACCGATGTCGGCTAGATCATCCTACGCCGGTGTAGTACGGCGAGCTGGTGTTGATATGGCCCGGCCAGCAGTGATCCACCATCCGTGGTGGATTGGTCAGTGTGGTGGCGAACCGGTTGAAGAAGTGGTCTTCGAAGATGACCCGATCCTCGTTGAAGAGCCGGTTGAGCACCTTGCCGGCGATCTGGTTCGGCCCGGTCTTTCCTCCGGGCATGGCACAGACGGACAGGTGGCCTGCCTTGTCCGTGTCGACAGTCCGGTTGCTCGCCGCGGCGTAGGGGTACTCGTCGCATTCCTGCCCAGCAGCGCCATAGCCCGGCCACAGACTGCGGCATCGAGTGACAGCCCTCGCACGAATGTTGTCAACGAGTTGGTCGTGGTTTTGGGTGGGAGTCCTGCCGGTTCTGGCCAGATATGCGTTGGCGGGTGGACGTGCCGTACCGTTCACCGCGCAGCCCGGGATTGTCTTCTGCGGGTTGTACGGGAAGGTCACGGCCTTGTTGTAGCAGGCGCTCCAGTAGTGGACGTAGGCCGCGTCGTAGCTGTTTCCGAGTTTCCACTGGACCGAGGGGATGACGGGAAGAATGCATCCGCCCTTACGGCGGGACACGCCTTCCGCGTTGTCGCATCTGACGTGCATCTTGGTCTGGGTCGTCCCGTAACGCCACTCCACCCATTCGCCGTCGTCGTCGCCTTCGTCCTCGAAACTGATTGCGGCGTACGGCTGGAAGTCGCAGCTGGTGATGTTGTCCACAGGGTCGGGGGACGCGCTCTGGGGCGCGGTCAATCGGAAGGTTCCGGCCTTTTTCCAAGGGGTCGTCGTGTCCCCGACCTTGACACCCATGGCCGTCCAGTCCTCGACAGACTTCGTCAGGTGATTTACCTGCGTGGCCCCACCGAAGCTGGTGACGTGCTGGCAGGCGGTCTGGCTGCGGGCCGGTTCCATCCCGATGGTGAGGAGGACCGATTCGACGCGGTTCCAGACGTCATTGACGTTGCCGGTCGTGCCGATGTAGAGGTCGAACCAGATGTCGCGCGCCGAGGCGCTCTCCAGTTCGCGCAGGCCTGACCAGGTCTTCGCGACGAACATGATGTCGATCGACTGCATCGCGTGGACTTCGTCCCGGTCACCCGAGTCCTCCTCGTCGTCGGGTTCCATCACCTGGACGGCGTGCCGCCAGCAGCCGCTGTATCGGTTCTTGAGGTAGCCGTAGCTGCGCTTGAGCCAGCCGTGCAGCTTGCGGCAGTCATCGGGATCCACCCGGTCATAGCGCGGCGCTGGAGCCGCGGCTCGTGCCGCCACGCCCGCGCCTTCGGCAGCCGATGCAGAGCTGCCGTCGTACAGGGCGAAGACCTCGCCGCTTTCGAGCGCGCGGGAGAAGAGCCACGTCTCGTCGAGCATCCCTCTCATGGAGGCGCCCAGCATTGTCGGCCCGCTCGCGCTCCAAGACGCGAAGCTGAGCTGCGACGTGCCGATGAAGTTGCCATTGAGGTACAGGGTCGCGACCTTGCTGACCGGGTCGAATGTGCCAGCGAGATGGAACCACTCGCCGGCAGGCGGTTCAACTCCGGACAAGACGCCTTCCACTGCGGGTGCCGCCTGGTCGCTGCCGGTGAAGGTGAAGACGAGGCCATGCTCGGGGTCGTTCCCGAGCGTGAAGGCCGCTTGGTGCTCTCCTCTTTGCTCGATGACGGAATAGCCTCCGTCTTTGTCATCCCATTTGAGCCATGCGCCGACAGTGAATGCCTGATCGGTCCGCATCACCGACCCTGAAGTTTGGGCGAGGGGCGCCGCCTGGGTGGGTGTCAGGTCGATGGAGCCGTTGGACCAGCCGGTCCATGGCGAGGCCATGGAGGTCCCGGAGTTGACAGCGCGGGCGCGCCAGCGGATCTTCCAGCCGTCGGCCAGTTGCCCGGCGGGGACGCTCACCGTGGCCTGGCCGCCGGAGGTGACCACCGCGGAGGCTCCGGCCCAGATCTGGCCCGTGCCCTGGCCGGTGGCCGCCGGGTCGTGGTCGACCTCGAACTCAGCCCTGACTGACTGCCCTCCATGATCCGTGACCGTGGCCATGAATGCAGGGGTGAGGCTGGTGATCACGGTCGTTCCGCCGATGACGGCGGAGGGGACGACCGCGAGACCGCTGACGGTCGGCTTGGGCAGAGCGACGGCCAGCGACTGCCACTCCGACCAGGCCGACGCCGCCGTCGGCGACACGGCGCGGGCTCGCCAGCGGATCTGCCAGCCATCTGCCAGAGTGGATGCGGGGATGGTGGCACTGGCCTGGCTGCCGGAGGCGACGTCATCGACGCCACCCGCCCAGATCTGGCCCGTACCCTGGCCGGTAGCGGCCGGGTCGTGCTCGACCTCGAACTCGGCCCTGAGCCTCCCCCCGGCCGGGTCGGAGACCTGCGCCAGGAGGCTAGGGGTGAGCGAGGCGGTGTGCGTCTTCCCGTCGACGACCTGCGATGGATCGACTCGCAGGGCTGTCACCGCCGGTTCGGAGACCGGGTCGGCGACGTCGATCATCACGCTCTGCCAGCCCGCCCAGGGCGAGGCGACGGTGGTGCTCGGATTCACCGCGCGGGCGCGCCAGCGGATCTTCCAGCCGTCGGTCAGCTTCCCGTCGGGAACAGTGGCACTGGCCTGGCTGCCGGAGGCGATGTTGTCGACGGTGCCGGCCCAGATCTGGCCGGTTCCCTGCCCGGTAGTAGCCGGGTCGTGCTCGATCTCAAACTCGGCCCGGACGGGCTGCCCACCGGGGTCGGTGACGGTAGCGACCAGGCTCGGCGTGACACTGGTGCTCACAGTGACACCCTCGACCAGGGTCGAGGGTGTCACCTGGAGACCGGTCACGGCGGGGTTGGGGACATCGACTGTGGCCATCTGCCAGGCGGACCATGCCGAGGTGGTTGCGGCGGTCGCGTTGGACGCGCGGGCCCGCCAGCGGATCTTCCAGCCGTCGGCCAGCTTTCCGGCGGGGACGCTCACCGTGGCCTGGCCGCCGGAGGTGACCACCGCGGAGGCTCCGGCCCAGATCTGGCCGGAGCCCTGCCCGGTCGCGGCCGGATCGTGCTCGACCTCGAACTCGCCGGTGAGACGGCCGCTCGCCGTGTCGGCGACGGTCGCGGCAAGCTGCGGGGCCAATGAGGTTGTCACGGTGACGCCGTTCACGCTCTGCGCCGGCGTGATGGCGAGGTTGGAGACGACCGGCTGCGAGGCGGGTCCGCTGGTGGTGATGGTCAGTGTGGGCGGCTGGTTGAAGTCGGTGTCTTCGGAGGCTGTGACGTAGCGCCAGTTGGTCGTGGTGCCCTCGGTCGGCGACTGCACCACCAGGCCGTGGTCGGCGGCTCCGGCGGCCCAGTCCTGGGCGATGCCGGTGACGTTCCACTCCAGGCGCTGAGCACCGCCGGAGCAGGTCAGGTCGTAGCCGGCCTTGTTGGTCTGCGCGTCCTCGGTGGTCGCGGCCGGCTTGTTTGCCCAGTAGAGGTTGTCGGCGTCCCAGGCGCCGGTCACCCGGCGGACCTGAAGGCCGTCACCGACCGACGCTCCGCAGGCCGAGCTTTCGAAGTTGTACAGCGACACCTTCGCGTCGGTCACCGTCTGCCCCTGCAGACTTCCTGTGGGGAAGCGCAGGTATGAGCGCATCTTCTGGGTCTGCTGCACGCCGGCGATCATGATCGGGTTGCCGGGGGACGCCGGCCAGTCGACCGTGTCGGTGCTGGCGAGCGTGACGTCCTCGCTGCTCGTCGACGCCGCCATCGGCTGAATCCGGACCGGGTAAGCGGTGGCGGAATCGGTCAGGAACCGGTGATCGGGTTTGAGCACCAGTTCGGTGCGGCCGTTCTCGGTGACCACATCGGTGTTGACTTTGGCGCTCCTGGCCAGCGGGTGGCGGCCCTTGGCGCTGCCGTCCCACATGATCGGTCGCGGTGCCGAGGCGACCAGCTTCTCGTCCTTGCTCTTCAGCAGCAGTCGTCCAGCCTTGCCCTCGGTCAGGGTCAGGCCCTCGTCATCTACGCCGATCCTCAGCTCCAGCGGCTTCGACGGCCGCTGCCGCAGCACCACCTCATGCCGGAACCCTCTCGGCAACGCCGTCGCCACCAGGTCGGCGCCCACGCCTGCGGCGTCGGTGTAGGTGGCCACGCTGCCCTTGACGGTCGGCTTCGGCAACGGCGTCGGCCAGCGCAGCGCGTACGACTTCCCATCGGCGGTCATCTTGACGAATGCATCCGTGCCACCAGCGGATAGCTCAACAGCCACACCGTCGGCGATCACGTTCGGCGTCAATCTGCCGTCCTGAGTCCTCAGCGTGGTGTCGATGGGCACCCATCCCCCGTTGCGCTTGGTCCGCACCGGACCGGCCGCGACTTCTGTTCTGAACGAACGTCCGTCTCGCAGGGCATAGGTGATGCTGGTGGCGGTGGTTTCTTCGGTGACCTCCACGTCGCGGCCTTGACCTGCGGCGAGACCGGATGCCATCGCTCGTGCAGCCTGTGGGCCCTCCGGCTTCGGCCTCGATCCGGTGGCCGCGGCGATGTTAGTCACGGCCGAACCTCTGACGCCGGGTGTCCAGGAGGTTCCGCTGTTGACGGTGGCGTGATGCCCGTTCCCTGATGCGTCGGCCGCTTGGGTGCCGGAAGCCTCGTCGAAGGACCAGCGGCCGGCTAGGTCGTCCGTCGGTGGCGGCAGTGGTGCCTCAACGTCCTCCGGCGAGGCGACGTAGTCCTGGTCGCTGTTGCGGCGGTACTCCGCCGCCTCGGCCTCTGAGATGGGGTCCGGTTGAGGCAGAGTGTTCGACACGCGTCCGCGTGCGGCCAGCTGGCCGATCTCGCCCTTCGTGGTCGGCGCTGTCTCACCCGCGTCCAGCATCACGACGGAGGCCTTCGGCGGGAGCAGGAAGTCGACGGTGAGGATGGGTGGGTGGAGTTGCCCCTTACAGGCCTCTAGCGGGGTGCTCCTGCAGCCGCCTGCTTCGTCGGTCCGATAGCGGCGCCAGTTGGTGCTGTCCGATTCGCTGCCGGCAGTGAGTTGGACGCCGTAGTTGGTTTCGCCGTTCGACCATGCCTGGGCGATCTCGTCGATCGAGTAGACCAGGTCCCATTCTTTGCCTGCCCAGCTCGCGGCTCCACTGGTGCAGTTGGGGCTGTAGGCAGCATATTCGGTGATCTGCCCCGTGGAGGTGACCGACGGCTGGCTGTTCCACGTCATGGTCGCTTCGTCCCAGGCCGACGTGATCCGCCGGGTGGTGATCCCGGAGCCGACGTAGGTCCCACAGTCGTTGGACAGATGGTTCCACAGGATCAGGTCAGCGTTCTGGACCTTGAGGCCGCGGAACTCAGCGGGCATGTCGGGGAACTTGATGTAGCTGCGCCAGCGGACAGTGCCGCTGTTGGACTTGCCGACCAGGATCCGGTCCAGGTTGAAGTTGTACCAGCTGTCCTGGTAGTCGGCGTTGTTGACGAAGGTGTCCCAGCCCTGCTGGGGCAGACCGCCTGCGCCGGTGTGGGTCTCCCACCAGTCGGCTGCCACGGCCGCCATGGTCACGGGGTAGGTGACCGCAGGGTCGGCCAGGAATGTGGCGTCCGGGGTGAACACCAGCGACTTACCGTCGTCATCGAGGCTGATGGCGGCTTTGCCGACCTTGCCCGCGTCGATGGGGGCGTAGGCGTCGGCGGCCGTGGCGTCCTGCAGGAGCGTTGGCCGCACCTCGGTCAACGTCTTGCTGTCCTTGCCCACGATGATGGGCTGGCCTTGAGCATTCTTGCTGAAGGAGAGTCCGGTGGGCAGTGCCACCGGCATTTTGAAGGTGACCGGGCCGGTGGGCCGTTCGGTGATGACAACCTGCTGCCGGAAGCCGGTCGCGGTCGCGGTCACCAGCAGGTCGCGGCCTTTGCCGTAGGCGGCTGGGTATCGCGCGGTGTTGCCCTTCAGTGTGGGCTTGGGCAACGTCGAGGGTGTGGTGATCTTCGCTGTGTCGGCGCTTGCTGTTGCTTGGCTCTTGAGTAGGGTCTTGTCCTGTCCTGCAGACAGCGTGAGGGTGCCGTTGATCGCCTTGGGTTTGATCACGCCGGCCTGCTCGACGAGCGTGGTGTCGATCGGGGTGAAGCCCTTGCCGTCAGTGTTCTTCACCCGGACTGGCTGGCTGTGCAGTTCCATCCGGAGGGTCTTGCCGTCGGGGTTGGCGTAGACGGTGGCATTTTCTGAGCGTAGCGACTCGATTTCGACGCGACGGTTGTCCTTCTTCGCCTGCGTCAGCGCTTTGCTGGTGGGGGTGGAGGGCACGCTTGGTGGGGGCGTCGTGGGGCTGCTTGTAGGAGTAGTGGTGGGGGGTGGCGTGGGGCCCTGAGCGATCGCCGGTGCGCTCATTAACGAGAGCGGCAGTGTCATCGCCGCGAGCAGGGCAACGCGACGGCGCGTCCGGGCGGGTAAGCCCGACGCTGTTCGTGATGTGTTCACTCCAGCCTTTCGAACAAAAGTGGCAAAACGGAGTGATCATCACATGTGTTGCGATCTTGTGTAAAGATCCTTTTCGGTGACGGAGCAGGTGGTCTTCTGTGAGCATCGGGCGTGTGGAGCCCGTATCTCTACTGGCGCCAATAGCGGATCGCCCGCCAGCGTGCAAGAGGATGCCTTGGCCGTGCTGAGCGAGCAGGAACTGCTCAGCCAGGGGTGTGATCCCACGCCAAATGCCGGGGCATCGACAGTTGGAGCGTGCGCGGCACCGAACGCGGTGCCTGCACGGTTACGACGGTGTCAAGAAGGCCCTCGGGGGGAGACGCCATCTGATGGTTGGTCCCCTTCGGCATCGTGCTGGATGCCTGCGTCATGCGAGGGCAAGGCCCGACAGAGGAGGGCTGCAGCAGTTCCCGTGTCTACGCTCGCATGATGCCGGGCTCACATGAGCGTGCCAGGCAAGCGATCGATAACCGGCTTTCCAGCCTCGGGCCACCAGAATTGAGATCAAGGATCTCGGCTGACACTCGACGCGTCCCCCTATCATGCGGACCTCGCCAACGGTGTGGTCCGCCTCGTTCTGCCAGGGGTCATCAGGCAAGGCCGTAGTGCCGTGCAAGCCGTGGAAGACGGCGAGTGAACTCTGCCTCGTCGTCGAAATCCCACCCCTCGCCATCGGGCTCCGCGTGGCAGGTCAGAAAGGGAAACTTGCTGCGGACGCCTCGTGCGCGAACGGCCTTCCCCAAGCTGTCCGTTTCGAGGCCAGTCGCCCGCCTGTAGGGCTCGAAGGTGACGTAGGCGAAGGACTCGAACCTGGGGTCGTCCTCACCCGGCCACACTTCTCGCCGGATACGAGTGACCCGCTTCAGGCTGAATCTGCCATCCCGGCTCCAGGTCGTCCTCTCGTGAGAGAAGTTCTTCGACAACTCGAGGAGGCGCTGCACCTCCGGCAGCTCGAGGATCCGATCAGGACAGCCGGCGACCTTCTCGAAGGCGTCACGGCCCAGGCTGATCAGCCAGTTCACGAAGTACTCGAAACCATCGGACGACCCGAATCCGGTGACGGTCCAGAACGCCGCGTACATGTCCCAGGAGCAGGCCCGGTTGGCGCACACCGTGAACAAGGCCTTGAAGTCCACGACCTCCTCGGCGGACAGGCCGGAGAGCTGATCCTTCAGCCATGCCACTCGCGCCTGCCGGAGCTCGGTCTCGCGGGCCGAACGCTCCACCAGTTCCCAGAAGCCGTCGATGTCCACGGCTGCGATCATGACACCTCACGGGCCCTCCTGCCCGGTGATCACGGAACAGCGACGGAACAGCGCCCTTCCGAACCGCTCGACTGATACACCAAAACCCGGGGCCGTACGCGCCCAGCCCCGGGTTTCTGCAGGTCATGGACCTACTTGAGGAGCTGCCGGGCCATCACCATGCGCTGGATCTGGTTGGTGCCCTCGTAGATCTGGGTGATCTTGGCGTCGCGCATCATGCGTTCCACCGGGAAGTCCTTCGTGTACCCGTACCCGCCCAGCAGCTGCACCGCGTCCGTGGTGATCTCCATGGCGGCGTCCGAGGCGGCGCACTTGGCGGCGCTCGACAGGAACGTGAGGTCCTTCTGCGGCCGGCCGTGCATGGCGAGCTCCGACTTGGCCGCCGCGTGGTAGGTGAGCTGCCGCGCCGCCTCGAGCTTCATGGCCATGTCGGCCAGCATGAACTGCACGCCCTGGAAGTCGGCGACCGCGCGGCCGAACTGCTTGCGCTCCTTGACGTACCCGATCGCGAAGTCGAGCGCCCCCTGGGCGATGCCGAGGGCCTGGGCGGCGATGGTGACGCGGGTGTGGTCGAGCGTGGCCAGGGCGGTCTTGAAGCCTGTGCCGGGGTCGCCGATCATGCGGGAGGCGGGGATGCGGACGTTGTCCATGATGACCTGGCGGGTCGGCGACGCCTTGATGCCAAGCTTGCGCTCCTTCGGCCCGAAGGAGACGCCCTCGTCCGACTTCTCCACGACGAACGCGGAGATGCCGCGCGCCCCGGCCGACGGGTCCGTGACGGCCATGACCGTGTAGTACTCCGACACACCGGCGTTGGTGATCCACATCTTGGTGCCGTTGAGCACGTAGTGGTCGCCGTCGAGCACGGCGCGGGTCTTCATGGCCGCCGCGTCCGAGCCGGCCTCGGGCTCCGACAGGGCGTACGAGAACATCGCGTCCCCCCGCGCGACCGGCGCGAGGTAGTGGGCCTTGAGCTCCTCGGAGGCCGACAGGAGCAGCGGCACGGTGCCGAGCTTGTTGACGGCCGGGATGAGCGAGGACGAGGCGCAGGCGCGCGCCACCTCCTCGATGACGATGACCGTGGCGAGCGCGTCCGCCCCCGCGCCGCCGTACTGCTCGGGGACGTGGACGGCGTGCAGGTCCGCCGCGACGAGGGCCTTGTAGACGTCCCAGGGGAACTCGCCGGCCTCGTCAGCCGCGGCGGCTTGAGGGGCGATCTTCTCGTCGGCGAGGGCCCGGACCGTCTCCCTGAGCATGTCGTGCTCTTCGGCGGGCGCGTAGAGAGGGAAGCTCATACCCAGATACTAGGATGTCCGACCACTTTGTTACCAGTCAGTACGGTTTGTGAAATGGCACAGGTGGCACAGAACGAGATAACGCGGGCCGGTAACATGCCTGGCGATCGAAAGGAGCTCACACGTGCCATATCGCCTCACGGTGATCGGGACCGGATACCTGGGCATCACCCATGCGGCCTGCATGGCGGACCTCGGATTCGACGTCCTGGGCCTCGACATCGACGCCGACAAGATCAATCGGCTCAACAGCGGTGAGCTGCCGATCCACGAGCCCGGCCTGGAATCCGTCCTGCGCCGCGGCCTCGATTCGGGCCGTCTGCGCTTCACCACCTCGTACGAGGAGGTGGCCGAGTTCGGGGACGTCCACTTCATCTGCGTCGGAACTCCCCAGAAACACGGCGAGTATGCGGCCGACGTCTCCTACATGGACGCCGCCGTGGACTCCCTCGCCCCGTACCTGAACCGCGAGTGCCTGGTCGTCGGCAAGTCCACCGTGCCCGTCGGCACCGCCGGGCGGCTGGCCGACAGGCTGGCCCGGCTCGCCCCGGCGGGTGTCCTGGCGGAGCTGGCCTGGAACCCCGAGTTCCTGCGCGAGGGCTACGCCGTCGAGGACACGCTCAAGCCGGACCGCATCGTCATCGGTGTCCGCTCCGAGCGCGCCGAGAAGATGCTGCGGGAGGTGTACGAGCCGCTGGGCGAGGTGCCCATGGTCGTCACCGACTTCGCGACCGCCGAGCTGGTCAAGACCGCCGCCAACGCGTTCCTCGCCACGAAGATCTCTTTCATCAACGCCATGGCCGAGGTCTGCGAGGCCGCCCACGCCGACGTCAAGCAGCTCTCCGAGGCGCTGTCGTACGACGACCGCATCGGCGGCCGGTTCCTCAACGCCGGGCTCGGCTTCGGCGGCGGCTGCCTGCCCAAGGACATCCGGGCGTTCATGGCCCGGGCGGGCGAGCTGGGCGCCGACCAGGCGCTGACGTTCCTCCGCGAGGTGGACGCGATCAACATGCGCCGCCGCGCCCGCATGGTGGACCTGGCCCGCGAGCTGGCGGGCGGCTCGTTCCACGGCTGCACGGTCGGCGTCCTGGGCGCCGCCTTCAAGCCGAACTCCGACGACATCCGCGACTCCCCCGCGCTCGACGTGGCGGTCACGATCGGCCACCAGGGCGGCCGGGTCACGGTGTACGACCCGATCGCACTGGGCAACGCCCGCAAGGCGCACCCGGAGCTCAAGTACGGCGAGTCGGCCCTGGAGGCGGTCCGCGGCGCCCACGTGGTGCTGCTGCTGACCGAGTGGCAGGAGTTCGTGGAGCTGGGCCCGGAGGAGCTGGGCGCCGCCGTGGCGACCCGCCGGATCGTCGACGGCCGCAACGCGCTCAACGCGGAGGCGTGGCGCTCCGCCGGCTGGCACTACCGCGCCCTCGGCCGCCCCTAGCCCACGAGAAGCCGCTCCCGGCCCGGAAGGAGCCGGTCCTGACCAGGAGGAAGCCGGTCCTGACCAGGAAGAGGTCGCCCCTGACCCGGAAGAAGCACCGGAGGCCCTCAGGTACGATGCAGGGGCCTCCGGAGGTGAGGTCAGCGGAGCTCCGCCGCCTCCTGGCGGAGCTTCTCGCCCTTGGCGTAAGCCTGCTCCTTCAGCCTGCCCTGGAACTCCTCCATGCGCCGCCGGAGCTCCGGGTCCGAGGCCCCCAGGATGCGTACGGCCAGCAGCCCCGCGTTGCGCGCCCCGCCCACGGCGACCGTCGCCACCGGCACCCCGGCGGGCATCTGCACGATCGACAGCAGCGAGTCCATCCCGTCGAGGTACTTCAGCGGCACCGGCACCCCGATCACCGGCAGCGGCGTCACCGAGGCGAGCATGCCGGGCAGGTGGGCCGCGCCGCCCGCCCCGGCGATGATGACCTTGAGCCCCCGCCCGGCCGCCTGCCGGCCGTAGTCGATCATCTCGGCCGGCATCCGGTGCGCGGACACCACGTCGGCCTCGAACGGCACGCCGAACTCGGCCACGGCCTCGGCCGCCGCCCGCATGACGGGCCAGTCGGAGTCACTGCCCATGACGATGCCGATGGTGCCGGCAGTGCCGACCGTGCCGATGGTCACGTGTACTCCCCCGTGGTCAGGTAGACGGCGGCGTGCCGGGCGCGGGCGCGGACCTCGTCGAGGTCGTCGCCCAGCGCGGTCACGTGGCCGATCTTGCGGCCGGGCCGGACCTGCTTGCCGTAGAAGTGCACCTTGACCCCCGGGTCGTGGGCCATCACGTGCTCGTACCGCTTGAACAGGTTGGGGTCGTCGCCGCCGAGCAGGTTGGCCATGACGACGACCGGCGCGGTCATGGCCGGCGAGCCGAGCGGCAGGTCGAGCACGGCCCGCAGGTGCTGCTCGAACTGGGACGTGCGCGCGCCCTCGATGGTCCAGTGGCCGCTGTTGTGGGGGCGCATGGCCAGCTCGTTGACCATCAGCCCGTCCCCCGAGTCGAACAGCTCCACGGCGAGCAGCCCGGTCACGTCCAGCTCCTGGGCGATGCGCAGCGCGATGTTCTGCGCCTGCGCGGCCCGCTCCGGGTCGAGGCCGGGCGCGGGGGCGAGCACCTCGACGCAGATGCCGTCCTGCTGGACGGTCTCCACGACGGGGTAGCTGACGCCCTGGCCGTGCGGCGAGCGGGCCACGAGGACGGCCAGCTCCCGCTGGAACGGCACGAACGCCTCGGCCATCAGCGGCACGCCGCCGGCGAACGCCTCGGCGGCGTCCTCGGCCGACCGGCACACCCACACGCCCCGGCCGTCGTAGCCGCCTCTGACCGCCTTGAGCACCACCGGCCAGCCGTGCTCCCCGGCGAAGCGGGTGACGTCCTCGACATCGGAGACACGGGCCCAGGCGGGGCAGGGCGCGCCGATGGCGGTCAGCCGCTCGCGCATGACGGCCTTGTCCTGCGCGTGGACGAGCGCGTCGGCGCCGGGGTGGACGGTGACGCCGTCGGCGGCGAGCGCCCTGATGTGCTCGGTCGGCACGTGCTCGTGGTCGAAGGTGATCGCGTCGCAGCCCTTGGCGAAGTCGCGCAGGTCGGACAGGTCGCGGTAGTCGCCGATCCGCGTGTCGACGATCACCCGGGCGGCGCTCTCGTCGGCCGAGTTGGCCAGCACCCGCAGCTCCACTCCGAGCGCGATGGCGGGCTGCTGGGTCATCCGGGCGAGCTGGCCGGCGCCGACCACGCCGACGACCGGGCCGATGGGGCGGTAGGAACTCACGTGTCGTGAGCTTACCCGGCCTTTCCGAGCTCGGCCCGGCCCGGGTCAGCCCGCCGGGCCGCGACGCACGCCGACGGTCGTGAGGCCGTCGGCGGCGGTGAGCACGCTGGCCAGCTCCACCAGCTCCGTCCCCTCCGGCGACAGCCCCTCCAGAGGGTGCCTGAGCGCCGCCCTCCCGGCCTTGGGCCGCTGCCGGTAGGTGAGCCGTACGACGTCGAAGACCAGCATGGACTCGTCCGACAGCGCGACGGCACGCGGCGGGCCCTCGACCAGCTCGACGTCGATGGCCAGCCGGTCCGGCCTGACCTGGGCGGGCCGCCTGACGATCTCGTCCAGCAGCCCGCGCACGGGGTCGCCGGAGGGGAAGCGCACGCCGTTCACGCCGGCCGGGTCGGTCAGGTACGTGAGGTGGCGCTGCGGCACGAGCCGCGCCTCGGTGGCCAGGTCCGGCCCGGCCGTGACG
Source organism: Nonomuraea sp. NPDC005501 (assembly GCF_040605905.1). Classification (NCBI taxonomy): domain Bacteria; kingdom Bacillati; phylum Actinomycetota; class Actinomycetes; order Streptosporangiales; family Streptosporangiaceae; genus Nonomuraea; species Nonomuraea sp. NPDC005501. The sequence continues at coordinate 64,804 of NZ_JBEXDT010000022.1, forward strand.
CCGGCGTCGCCGGGACGGACGGGCTTGCCGCGCGCGGGGATCGGGCCCGCGCCGAGCCGCCAGCGACCGTCCTCGAACACGAACACGAAGTACGCGGGTGACGGCTTCCTCGCCAGCGCCGCGAACCAGCCGCCCTCCTCCGGCAGGAAGAACTCCGGCTCGCTGTAGAGGGCTGGGCGGCCGTTCCGGGTGCCCTTGCAGGCACGGCCGCCCAGCGGCTTCTCGGCCCACGTGGTGAGCCCGGCGACGGCGGCGCAGTCACGCCGTTTCCACGCCTCGTCGAGCTCGGTGAGCACACCGAACGCCGGCTCGGCCGTGGACGGGTCCACCCGTGGCGGCGGGGACTCCTGGACCGGGAGCGGCTGCTGCTCGGCCGCCACGATGCCACCGGTGTCGGCGGGGGCCGTACCCGCGCATCCCGCCGCGCATACGGACAGAACGGCGAGCAGCACGAGCGGTCGTAACGGCACGGTGGGGTCCCGAAGGTCATGGCCGTGGGAACGGCGGTCCGTCTGAGCCCGACACCGGCGCGCGTGGCCCGCCGGCGGTCTGCCTCCGCAGCGTAATACTCATGATCCGCATTTGTCCGGGCATAAGCCGATTTTCAGGGGGGTGTTGGTAGGGGTCCCGATCTTCACCGCTCCGGCCCGTGCGTGGGGCCACGGCCAGTACGCTGGTGTGGTCAAGCCCGGCCGTGGGCAAGCTGTCACATACGCGGACACCAGGCGGTCAGGACGCGGAGCAGGAGAGGACCGAGCCGGAGACGTGGATTTCATCAGGGTCCTTTACCAGCGGTTCTCGTCCTTGCTGCACGAGCTGACCAAGTTCGGGCTGATCGGCATCGCGGCGTTCGTCATCGACACGGGGATCTACAACGCCCTTCTCGTCCTTGACTGGGGGCCGATGACGTCCAAGGTGCTGGCCACGGCCATCTCGGCCACCTTCGCGTACGCGGGCAACCGGTTCTGGACGTTCCGCCACCGGGAGCAGAGCGGCCTGCGCCGCGAGTACTTCCTGTTCTTCCTGCTCAACGGCATCGCGCTGCTGTTCGGTGTGCTGGTGATCGGCTTCACCAAGTACACCCTGCACCTGCACGACCTGTTCAGCCTCAACGTCGCCAACATTGTCGGCGTCGGGCTCGGCACGCTGTTCCGCTACTGGTCGTACAAGCGGTGGGTGTTCCTGGAGGCCACCGACCCGATCCCGGCCGAGCTGCCCGACACCGAGGTCCGCCAGGAGCGCTGACGCCAGGCACGGTCAGGCGGGAGGCACGGTCAGGCGGGCCCGCTGACCACCCGCGTCCGGTTGTTCTCCTCCACCGGCCGCAGGAAGATCGCGAACGTCGCCGGGCGGCGGCGCACCAGCTCGAGCCGGCCCCCGTCGGCGGCGGCCAGGGCGCGGGCCAGCGTCAGGCCGAGACCCGTGCCGCCTCCCCCGCTCACGTTCCGCTCGAAGACCTTGGGCGCGATGTCGTCGGCGATGCCGGGCCCCTCGTCGGCCACCTCGATGACGATGTAGCTGTCGCCCTGCGTGGTCGTGACGATGACGGTGCCCCCGCCGTGACGCAGTGAGTTCTCCAGCAGGGTGGCGATGACCTGCCCGAAGCCGCCGGTGGTGGCCAGCGCCTTGAGCCCGCGGGTGCCCTCCAGCAGCAGCGTGCGGTCGCAGCCGCGGAACACCGGCTCCCACTCGGTGATCTGCTGGATCAGCACCTCGTCGATGGAGACCGGCTCCGCCTGGGCGTGCCGCTGGCGGCGGGCCGCGGCGAGCAGCTCGTCGATGACGGCCGTGAGCCGTTCGGCCTGGACGATGGCGGCCTCGCCCTCCTCACGGACCACCGTGGGCTGGCCGGAGGCGGCGACGATCTCCTCCAGGCGCATGGTCAGCCCCGTCAGCGGGGTGCGCAGCTGGTGGGAGGCGTCGGTGGCGAACTCCCGCTCCCGGGTGAGCAGGTCCGAGATGCGGGTGGCACTGCGGTCGAGCACCTCCGCGACCTGGTCGAGCTCGGGTATGCCGTAGCGGTGTCTGCTCGGCCGGGCGTCGCCGGAGCCGAGCCGCTCGGCTATCTTCGCCAGGTCCAGCAGCGGCAGCGTCAACCGGCGAGACTGCACGATGGCCAGGCCGACGGCCACGGCCAGAGCCGCGACGGCGAGGGCCACGATCAGCAGCAGGCGCGCCCGGACATCCTGCTCGACCTGGTCCCGGTCGCGGCTCACCCGGACATAGATGCCGTTCTCGGACTGGGCGTCCTCGGCCATCTGGTGGCCCGGCGGCGATGCCGTGCCGACGATGGTCGCCTTGGGAGGGTTCGCTCGTTCGTAGATCTGGATGTAGCGGCCGGGATACTTCTGTTCGAGCTGCTGAGGGTCCAGCGGCGTCTCCTGGATGCGGGAGTACTCCACCTCCCCCACCAGTCGCGTCGCCTCCGCCCTGAGCTCCTGGGCCGCCTCGTCCACGATCAGGCGGCTGACCACGATGCCCAGGGGGACCCCCAGCAGCAGGACCGCGATGACCGCGACGACCAGAGTGGAAGTGAGCAGGCGGCGGCGCATCGCCTACTCGCGCTCGAAGCGGAAGCCGACTCCCCGGACGGTGGTGATGTAGCGGGGCTTCGCCGCGTCGTCGCCGAGCTTTCGGCGCAGCCACGAGATGTGCATGTCGAGCGTCTTGGTCGAGCCCCACCAGTTGGTGTCCCACACCTCGCGCATGATCTGCTCGCGGGTGACCACCTTGCCGGCGTCGCGGACCAGCACGCGCAGCAGGTCGAACTCCTTGGTCGTCAGATGCAGCTCCTTCTCCCCCATCCAGGCGCGGCGGGAGTCCGCGTCGATGCGGACGCCCTGGACCACCGGAGTCTCGGACGTGCCTCGGCGCAGCAGCGCGCGCACCCGGGCGAGCAGTTCGGCCAGGCGGAACGGCTTGGTGACGTAGTCGTCGGCGCCGGCGTCGAGGCCGACGACCGTGTCGACCTCGTCGACGCGGGCGGTGAGTATGAGAACCGGAGTGCCGTGTCCTTCGGCGCGGATCCGGCGGGCGACCTCCAGCCCGTCCATCTCTGGCAGGCCGAGGTCAAGAACGATCAGGTCGATGCCCCCCGACAGAGCCCTTTCCAGGGCCTGCGGGCCGTCGGGGCTCACCTCAACCTGATAGCCCTCACGGCGAAGCGCGCGCGCGAGCGGCTCGGAAATCGAGGTGTCATCCTCGGCGAGAAGTACGCAGGTCATGAAGCGATCGTAGGACCTTAAGCGATCGTTTCCCGGGCACAGCGCACGGTTTGACTTGTCGTTGACCTATCCATTGACCTGGGCAAACGCTGATAAATATCGGTTAGCCGGGCTTAAATTACCGCGATTAGCGGCCGGGACGGCGAATGAGCGCGTCCGGCGGCGCGAAATGCCGTACCGCGCCGGGCGTGTCGCACTCGGGCGTGTCGTTCATAAAATCCGTCCGGGAATGTACGGCCGTGTCCTGTGCCTCCGGCGGCGCGCACCCCGCCCGGAGACGACGACGCCCGCCGGAGAGGGCCCCGGCGGGCGTGTCGCGCGGACGGACGTCGGACAGGCGCCAGGTGGGCGCCGGACGGGCGTCAGACGGTCGACGGCTCCGTGTAGCGGGCGAGGTAGAGCTGCTCGCCCAGGCTGTGGATGAGCGCCAGCTCCGTCTCCAGGTAGTCGATGTGGTGCTCCTCGTCGGCCAGGATCTCCTCGAAGATGCGGGCCGAGGTGACATCGCCCTTCTCGCGCATGAGCTGGATGGCCGGGCGCAGCCGCTGCACCACCGACAACTCGATCTCCAGGTCGGCCTTGAGCTGCTCCTCGACGGTCTGCCCGATGTGCAGCGTGCCGAGCCGCTGGTAGTTGGGCAGCCCTTCGAGGAAGAGGATGCGGTCCGTCAGGCGCTCGGCGTGCCGCATCTCCTCGAACGACTCGTCGCGGGTGTGCTTGGCCAGCTTCGTGTAGCCCCAGTTCTCCTGCATCTTGGCGTGCAGGAAGTACTGGTTGATGGCGGTCAGCTCCGCCGTCAGCTGCTCGTTCAGCAACTCGATGATCTGCTTGTCGCCCTGCATGTACGGGCCCCTCGTGCTATGCGGTCGTCAGTTCCTCAGACCGTTTCAGCATCGCACAGATTTTCCGGACACAAGAGGCACAGTCCCCACCGGCACCAGTGGTGTCGCGCACCTGCCGGGCGCTGCGCGCGCCGGCGGCGATGCAGTCGTGCACCTCGTTCTCGGTGACGGCACGACAGACGCACACGTACATGCGGGGGAAGCCTCACTCTCTGGACGGTCCGTAGGTTAGGCATGCCTAATGTAACCCAGTTTGGTAAGGCTTGCCTACGTTACCTCCGCCACACCGAGGTAAGGGTTCAGTGTCCTCTGGACAGCCATTCCTCCAGGTGGGGGGCCTCGGCGCGGATGGAGGTGGACTCGCCGTGGCCGGTGTGGACGACGGTCTCGGGCGGCAGCGTCAGCAGCCGGTCGCGGATCGAGGCGATGATCGTGTCGAACGAGGAGTAGGACCGGCCGGTCGCGCCTGGCCCGCCCTTGAACAGGGTGTCGCCGCTGAACAGCACGCCCAGGTCGGGCGCGTGCAGGCACACCGCGCCCGGGGAGTGGCCGGGGGTGTGCAGCACCTCCAGTGTGACGCCGCCCGCCTCCAGCTTCTCGCCGTCGGCCAGCGGCTCGTACGGCACCGCGTCGCCGTACACCTGCTCCCAGAGCACCTGGTCGGCGGGGTGCAGCCGGATCGGCGCGCCGGTCAGCTCGGCCAGCTCGCGGGCGGCGTTGATGTGGTCGTTGTGCGCGTGCGTGCAGACGATGGCGGTGACGGTGCGCCCGCCGACGCGCTCGGCGATGGCGCGGGCGTCGTGGGCGGCGTCGATGACGAGCACCCGGCGCGCGTCGCCGGCCAGCCAGACGTTGTTGTCGACGTCCCAGGTACCGCCGTCGAGCGTGAACGTCCCCGAAGTGATGACCTTGTCCAGCATCTAGAGGACCACCACCGATCGCAGCACCTCGCCGCGGCCCATCTTGGCGAACGCCTCCTCGACCTCGTCGAGCGCGATGGTCTCGGTGACGAACTTGTCGAGCGGCAGCCGGCCCTGCAGGTAGAGGTCGATGAGCATGGGGAAGTCGCGGCTCGGCAGGCAGTCGCCGTACCAGGAGGACTTCAGCGCCCCGCCGCGGCCGAAGACTTCGAGCAGCGGCAGCTCCAGCGTCATCTCCGGGGTGGGCACCCCGACGAGCACGACCGTGCCGGCCAGGTCGCGGGCGTAGAAGGCCTGCTTGTACGTCTCGGGCCGGCCGACCGCCTCGATGACCACGTCGGCCCCGAACCCGCCCGTGAGGTCGCGCACGGCCTCGACCGGGTCGCTCTCGCGGGAGTTGACCGTGTGGGTGGCCCCGAAGTCGCGGGCCCAGCCCAGCTTGCGGTCGTCCACGTCGATGGCGATGATCTTCGATGCGCCGGCCAGCGAGGCGCCCAGGACGGCCGCCCCGCCGACCCCGCCGCATCCGATGACCGCGACCGAGTCGCCGCGCGTGACGCCGCCGGTGTTGATCGCGGCGCCGAGCCCGGCCATGACGCCGCAGCCCAGCAGGCCGGCGACGGCCGCCGGCGCCTCGGGCGAGACCTTGGTGCACTGGCCCGCCGCCACGAGGGTCTTGCCGAGGAACGCGCCGATGCCGAGCGCGGGCGACAGCTCGGTGCCGTCCTCCAGCGTCATCTTCTGGGTGGCGTTGTGGGTGGCGAAGCAGTACCACGGCCGGCCGCGCAGGCAGGCGCGGCACTGGCCGCACACCGCCCGCCAGTTGAGGATGACGAAGTCGCCCGGCTCGATCCCGGTCACGCCCTCGCCGACGGCCTCCACGACGCCCGCCGCCTCGTGGCCGAGCAGGAACGGGAAGTCGTCGCTGATGCCGCCCTCCCGGTAGTGGAGGTCGGTGTGGCACACCCCGCACGCCTGCACGGCGACGACGGCCTCCCCCGGCCCGGGATCGGGCACGATCACGTTCTCGACGGAGACTTCCCGGCCTTTACCTCGGGCGATGACGCCCCGCACTTCGTACGGCATGGCAGCCATCCTGCGTCAGGAGGATGATCGCCGCAAGAGATGGGGGCGCACCACGCCGAGACCCCGGGCGGTCCTGCGCCGCATGCCGCGCACCTCGAACCCCGGCTCGCCCGCCAGCCCCTCGGCCAGGCCGGAGTCGACGACGACCGTGCCGGGCCTGGCGATGGCGGTGAGGCGGGCCGCCAGGTTGACCGTGGTGCCGTAGACGTCGCCCATCATCGGCACCACCGGCCCGTACGCCATCCCGATGCGCAGCTCGGCCGTGCCGGCCAGGTCGAGCGCGATGGCGGCGGCCCGCGCCGGGGTGGGGGCGGTGAAGAGCACCTCGTCGCCGAGGGTCTTGACCAGCCGGGCGCCGTGGGCCGCCACGATGTCGGCCGCCCGCGCCTCGAACCCCTCCACCAGATCGGCCAGCTCCCGCTCGTCCAGCTCCCTGGCCCGCCTGGTGAACGCCACGAGGTCGGCGAACCCCACGGCCATCGCCACGCGGCCCGGTGCGGCCTCGGGGCGCGGGTCGGGTGCGGTCTCGGGGCGCGGGTCGGGTGCGGTCTCGGGGCGCAGGTCGGCCATGGCCAGCAGGCGCGTGCCCGCGGCGGCGAGCTGGGCCCGCCAGACGTGCACGAGGAGGTGCTCGAAGTCGGGCAGCAGCGCGCGGGCCGTGTCGAACACGCGCGCCACGTCGTCGTCGGACGGCTCGCCCTCCGCGGGCAGCAGGTGGCCGATGATGATCTCGGCCTGCCACTGGGCCAGCCGGGCCGTGGTCTGGCCGAGGGCACGGGCCATGCGGACGACCGTGGGCTCGTCCAGCAGGCCGCGGTCGAGCATCGTCCGCACCCGCGTCAGGGCGGCCACGTCGGCCTCGGAGAACGCGACGGCGTCGTCGGCGTGGGTGGGGAAGCCCAGGGCGCGCCAGACCCGCTCGGCCAGCTCCTGGGGCACTCCGGCGCCGGCCGCCACCTCGGTGCGGGTGCGGCTGGCGGGCGCGCCGGCCAGCAGCAGGCCGATCTCCTCAGCTGTGGGCCTGCGCGGCCCCTCCTGGCTCAACGGCGCTCCCGGCTCAACGGCGCTCCCGGCTCAACGGCCCTCCTCGCTCAACGGCCCTCCCGGCTCAACTGCGCTCCTCGCTCAACCGCCCAGTTCGCTCAACGGCCGTCGAGCTCGCCGTCGGTGGCGTCCTCCAGGAGCCGGAACAGGTCGGCCCGGACGTCCTGGAGGTGCGGGATGTCGCGGAGCACGATCTGGCCGCGGTCGCCCGCCGACTCCACGGTGAGCGTGCCGCAGCCGAGCAGCCGCTCGACGAACGTCTGGTCGGAGCTGACGGTGTTGACCTTGGCCATCGGGATCTCGTCGGTCGACTTGTTGAGCACCCCGGAGCTGATCGTGAAGCGGTGGGTGGTGAGCACGTAGCCGGTGTTCTTCCACTGGAGGTAGGGGACGAACGACCAGACGGTCAGCAGGACGAGGGCGACGGCGCAGACGGCGATCCTGGCGTAGGAGGCGTACTCCCAGTCGCCCGGGACGAAGAACACCGCCGCGCCCGAGGCCGCGGCGATGAGCACGAGCGCGGCGACGGGGCCGACGAGGCGCTTCCAGTGGGGGTGGAAGGACCTGACGCGGCGCTCACCCTGGGTGAGGTGATGGTCCGGGATGGTCATGCGCACATGCTGCCACCTACCGGGACGCGCGGCTACGCCCGTGGACGTAGGGCCGTCACGCGGACGGGCGTAGGTGGACGACATCGCCGGCGCTGAGCGTGTGCTGCTCGCCGCCGGAGGTGAGCTGGAGGCGGCCGGCCTCGTCGACGCCGGTGGCGCGGCCCGTCAGGAAGCGGCCGCCGGGCAGCTCCACCCGCACCTCACGCCCGATGGTGGCGCTGGAGGCCTGGTAGGCGGCGCGCAGCCCGGCCATGTCGGCGTCGCCGCCGGCCTCGGCCCAGTCGGCGTAGTGGCTCTCGACCTCGCGCAGCACGGCCCGCAACAACGGGTCGCGGTCGAGGCAGGCGGCCTCCTGGATGGCCAGCGACGTGGCGGTCTGCACGGGCAGCTCGTCGGCCCGCAGCGACACGTTGAGGCCCATGCCGACGACCACCGCGTCCTCCACGTGCTCGGCCAGCACCCCGGCCAGCTTGCGGTCGCCGACGAGCAGGTCGTTCGGCCACTTGAGGCGCACGTCCACCTCGGCCAGCCGGCGCACGGCCGAGGCGGCGGCCACCCCGAACAGCAGCGGCAGCCAGCCGTGCGTGGTGACCGGCGGCGCCGGCCTGAGCAGCACGGACACGGCCAGGCCGGAACGGGCGGGAGCGGTCCAGGTGCGGCCGAGCCGGCCCCGGCCCGCCACCTGCTCCTCGGCGACCAGCACCCTGCCCTCCACGGCGCCCTCCCGGGCCTGGCCGGCGAGGTCGGCGTTGGTGGAGCCGGTGCTCTCGACCACGGTCACGCCCGTCCACAGGCCGCCCGGCCGGACGAGGGCGCGGTTGAGCGCCGCCTCGGAGAGGGGCGGGCGGTTGAGGTCGGAGTAGCGCGAGTCGGGCACCTGTCCATCTTGGCTGACGCGCGGCACCGCCCGGACGCCGCCCCTGCCCTCCCGCGGGAGAGCCGGTGCGCCGGGCTTGGCCCGGCCGGGAAGCGAGCAAGATGGAGGGGTGAGCAAGCTTCTCGATCCACGTAACTGGGCGTCCTGGCGGCCGTTCGGCCTCGGTCTGCGCAAGCCGAACAACTACCTCGAGCTGCTGAAGGCGTTCCGGGCGGTCAAGGGTCGCAGGCGTTACGCCTGGCGGGTCCTCACGCAGGGCACGTGCGACGGCTGCGCGCTCGGCACCAAGGGCATGCGCGACTGGACGATGCGGGAAGTCCATCTGTGCAACATCAGGTTGCGCCTGCTGCCGCTCAACACGATGCCGGCGCTGGACGTCTCGGTGCTGCGTGACGTGTCGGGGCTGGAGGGCCGGCGCAGCGCGGAGCTGCGCGAGCTGGGGCGCCTGCCGTACCCGATGCTGCGCCGCGCGGGCGAGCCCGGCTTCACGCGCGTCCCGTGGGACGAGGCGCTCTCGATCGCCGCGGCCGGGCTGCGCGACGCGCGCTTCGGCGCGTACCTGACCAGCAGGGGCGTGCCGAACGAGAACTACTACGCCGCGCAGAAGGCGATGCGGGCGCTCGGCACCAACAACATCGACAACGCGGCGCGCATCTGCCACTCCCCCTCGACGGTCGCGCTCAAGCAGACGATCGGCGCGGCGGCCACCACCTGCTCCTACACCGACTGGATCGGCTCCGACCTGATCGTCTTCATCGGCTCCAACCCGTCGAACAACCAGCCGGTGGCGATGAAGTACCTCTACCACGCCAAGAAGGCCGGCACCCGGGTGGCGATGGTCAACGCCTACCGCGAGCCGGGCATGGAGCGCTACTGGGTGCCGTCCAACGCGGAGTCGGCCGTGTTCGGCACGAAGATCACCGACGAGTTCTTCGGCGTGAACGTGGGCGGCGACATCGGCTTCCTCAACGGGGTGCTCAAGCACCTGGTCGAGCGGGAGTGGGTGGACGAGAAGTTCGTGGCGCTCCGTACGACGGGCTTCGAGCGGGCGCGCGAGGCGGTCGAGGCGCAGTCGTGGGAGGAGCTGGAGGCGCTGTCGGGGGCCTCGCGCGACGAGATGCTGCGGCTGGCGCGGCTGCTCGCGGAGGCCAGGTCGGCGGTGCTGGTGTGGTCGATGGGCATCACGCAGCACACCTTCGGCGAGGACAACGTGCGGGCCATCGTCAACCTGGCGCTCGCGCGCGGGTTCGTGGGGCGCGAGCACTGCGGGCTGATGCCGATCCGCGGGCACAGCGGGGTGCAGGGCGGCGCGGAGATGGGCGCGTACGCCACGGGGCTGCCGGGCGGGCTGCCGATCACCCCGGAGAACGCGGGGAGGTTCGCGGACCTGTGGGGCTTCGAGGTGCCGGCCGCCCCCGGTCTGACCGCCACCGACATGATCGACGCCGCCCACGCGGGCGAGCTGGACGCGCTGATCTCCAGCGGCGGCAACTTCCTGGAGGTGCTCCCCGACCCCGGGTACTGCCGCGAGGCGCTGCGCCGGCCACGCCTGCGCGTCCACATCGACATCGTGCTGTCGTCCCAGATGCTCGTGCCGTCCGAGGGCGACGTGCTGCTGCTGCCCGCGCAGACCCGGTACGAGATGACGGGCGGCGTGACGGAGACCTCGACCGAGCGGCGGATCATCTTCTCGCCGGAGGTGGAGGGGCCACGGGTGGCGGAGGCGTGGCCGGAGTGGAAGATCTTCACCGAGCTGGCCGCCCGCAGCCGTCCCGCGCTGGCGTCGAGGATCCGTTTCACCGGCACGCCCGCGATCCGCGAGGAGATCGAGCGGGCCGTGCCGTTCTACGCGGGCATCGCGGGGCTGAGCGCGTTCGGCGACAACGTCCAGTACGGCGGGCGGCACCTGTTCGCCGACGGCGGCTTCCAGACCCCCGACGGGCTGGCGAGGTTCTCGGCCGTGCCGCTGCCCGCGCTGGAGCGGCCGGACGGGTCGTTCATGGTCGCCACCCGGCGCGGCAAGCAGTTCAACAGCATGGTCCACGAGCGGCTCGACGGCTTCAACGGCGCCACGCGCGAGGCGGTGCTGATGAGCGCCTACGACGCCGACCGGCTCGGCCTGCCCGACGGCACCCCGGTCGAGCTGCGCTCCGGCGAGCGCTCCTACCGGGGCAAGGTGCTGCGGGCGCCCGTCATGCCGGGCAACCTGCAGATCCACTGGCCGGAGGGCAACGTCCTGCTCGACGAGTCGCGCCGCTCACCCGACGCCCGGATCCCCGACTACAACGCGACGGTGACGGTGCGCCGCGCATGAGCGAGCGCCCCGGGCCCACGACCCGCGTCCGCATCCGGCGGCTGACCGGCCCGGCCGCCACGGAGCGCCGTGACGACCTGGCCACCGAGGAGCCGCTGGAGATCCGGCTCGCCTCGCTCGACGGCGGACGCCGCACGGTGGCGATCACCATGCGCACACCGGGCCACGACTTCGAGCTGGCGGCCGGGTTCCTGCACGCGGAGGGCCTGGTGCGGGCCGGCGGCATCGCCTCCATCGGCTACTGCACCGACGAGGACGTGCCGGTCGAGGCCCGCTACAACACGGTCACCGTACGGCTGCGCGGCCCGATCCCCGACCTGCCGGCGCTGGAGCGCCACTTCCTGACCTCCAGCGCGTGCGGCGTGTGCGGCTCGGCCAGCCTCGACGCGCTGCGCGACCGCTGCCGTCCGGCGCCGCCCGGCGCCGTCGAGCTCACCACCGAGGTCCTGTACGGCCTGCCGGACCGGCTGCGCGCGGCGCAGGGCGTCTTCGGCAAGACGGGCGGGCTGCACGCGGCCGGGCTGTTCACGGCGGAGGGCGAGCTGCTGGCCGTACGGGAGGACGTGGGCCGGCACAACGCGGTGGACAAGCTGACCGGCTGGGCGGCGCTGGCGGAGCGGCTGCCGCTGGACCGGCACGTGCTCATGGTCAGCGGCCGGGCCAGCTACGAGATCATGCAGAAGGCGCTGGCGGCCGGGATTCCGGTGGTGTGCGCGGTGTCGGCGCCGTCGTCGCTGGCCGTGGACGTGGCCAGGGAGTTCGGCATGACGCTGGTGGGCTTCCTGCGCGGCGAGCGCTGCAACGTCTACGCGGGCCACGACCGCGTCCGCGTCTGACGACATGGGGTGTCGGCGCGTTCGCGAGTACTCCGGGCGTGCCTGACGATCCCGCCGCAACAGTGGAACAAATCATTCCGTTCTGCTATTCTGGAGACAGAACAAAGCGTTCCATTCCGTTCCGAAGAGGTGTCAGCATGACCGCCATCAGCGCCGAGATCCGCCCCTTCCGCGTCGAGATCCCCCAGGCCGAGCTCGACGACCTGCAGACCCGCCTCGCGCTGACCCGCTTCGTCGACGAGATCCCGGGCGCCGACCAGGGCGTCAGCGTCGAGCGGGTCAGGCGGCTCGTCACCCACTGGCGCACCGGCTTCGACTGGCGCGCCCAGGAGGCCCGCCTCAACGCCCACCCGCAGTTCACCACCGAGATCGACGGGCAGAACATCCACTTCATCCACGTCCGCTCCGACGACCCCGACGCCCTGCCGCTGCTCCTCACCCACGGCTGGCCCGGCTCGATCGCCGAGTACCTCGACGCCATCGAGCCGCTGTCGCGCCACCACCACCTGGTCATCCCGTCGCTGCCCGGCTACGGCTTCTCCGGCCCGACCACCGAGACCGGCTGGGACAACATCCGCATCGCCCGCGCGTGGGCCGAGCTCATGTCCCGCCTCGGCTACGACCGCTACGGCGCGGTCGGCAACGACGCCGGGTCCATGATCTCCCCCGAGCTGGCCCGCATCGCCCCGGACCGCGTCGTCGGCGTCCACGTGACCCAGCTCTTCTCCTTCCCCTCCGGCGACCCGGCCGAGTTCGCCGGCCTCACCGAGGAGGACCAGGCCGGGCTGGCCGTGCTCGACTGGTTCTGGAAGGAGAAGGGCGCGTTCAACGTCCTGCAGTCGCAGCAGCCGCAGACGCTGGCGCACGCCATCACCGACTCCCCCGCCGGCTTGGTCGGCTGGCTGGCCCAGCTCTTCGACGACGACCTCGACGACGACTTCGTGGTGCTGAACGCCGCGATCCACTGGTTCACCGGCACGTCCGGCTCGGCGCTGCGCCTGTACTGGGAGAACGCCCGCGCCCAGCAGAGCGCTCAGCAGGCCGCCACGGAGCCGACGACGGTGCCGATGGCGCTGGCCATGGCCGAGGGAGACTTCAGGTCCATCCGCCGCTTCGCCGAGCGCGACCACGCCGGGATCGTCTCCTGGAAGACGCTCCCGGCCCCGGCCCACGGCCACTACACGGCCCACACCGCCACGGAGGCCCTCACCTCCGACATCCACACCTTCTTCGCCGGCCTGCGCTGAGCCCCCGGCGCGTCAGCCGGTGTTCTGGAGGCCGGCGGCGACGCCGTTGACCGAGAGCAGCAGGAGCGTGGACAGGCGCTCGCGCTCGTGGTCGGACGGGGTGCCGGTGCGCAGCGCGCGCAGGGCGCGGAGCTGGAGGTGCGACAGCGCGTCCACGTACGGGTCGCGGAGCTGGACGGCGCGCGAGAGGACCTTGCGGTTCTCCAGCAGCCGCGTGTGCCCCGTGACCTCCAGCACCAGGCGCCGCGTCCGGTCGTACTCCTCCAGGACCTGGCGCGCGAAGTCCGGCCGGCCGCCCAGCTCCAGGTAGTGCTCGGCGATCGAGCGGTCGGTCTTGGCCAGCGACATCTCGGCGTTGTCGAGCAGGGCGTTGAACAGCGGCCACTCCTGGTACGCGGCCCGCAGCTCCTCCAGCGAGCCGACCGCGGCCAGGCCGGCGCCCAGGCCGTACCAGCCGGGCAGGTTGACCCGGGTCTGCGCCCAGGCGAACACCCACGGGATGGCGCGCAGGTCGTCCAGGGAGCGGGGAGCGCCGAGGCCGCGGCGCGCCGGGCGTGAGCCGAGCCGCAGGGAGCCCAGCTCCTCCAGCGGGCTGACCAGGCTGAACCACTCGGGGAAGCCGGGCGCCTCCGTGAGGGACCGGTAGGCGCTCTCGGAGGCCGTCGCCACCCGCTCGGCCAGCGGACGGAAGCGCTCGGCCGCGGCGGCCGTGCGCGCGCCGACCGTGACCGAGGAGGCGAGCAGCACGGCGTTGGCCACCTGCTCCATGTGGCGGCGGGCGATCGCCAGGTGGCCGTAGCGGGCGAAGATGACCTCGCCCTGCTCGGTGACCTTGAAGCTGCCCGCGACCGAGCCGGGGGCCTGGGCGAGCACGGCGCGGTTGGCGGGGCCGCCGCCCCGGCCCAGCGCGCCGCCACGGCCGTGGAACATGCGCAGCCGCACGTCGTGCTCGGCCGCCCAGGCGGTCAGCCGCTCCTGGGCCTCGTACAGCCGCAGCGTGGCCGCGGCCGGGCCGAGCTCCTTGGCCGAGTCGGAGTAGCCGAGCATGACCTCCATGCGCCGGCCGGTGGCGGCGAGCCGCTCGCGCACCTGCGGGATGTCGAGCATGCCGGACAGCACGTCCGGCGAGTTGGCGAGGTCCTGACCCGACTCGAACAGCGGCACCACGTCGAGCACCGGCGCCCGCGTCCCGAGGGCGTGCCGGGCCAGCTCGTAGACGGCGGCCACGTCGGCCGCGCCCCGGGTGAAGGACACCACGTAACGGGAGCAGGCGCGCACGCCGAACCGCTCCTGGATCCAGCCGATCACCCGGATCGTCGACAGCACCTCCTCGGTGCGCTCCGACAGCTCGCCGCCGGCCCTGATCTCCTCCAGCGCCGCGGCGTGAACCTGGGAGTGCTGGCGCACCTCCAGCTCGGCCAGGTGGAAGCCGAACGTCTCCACCTGCCAGATGAGGTGCTGCAGCTCCCCGTACGCCTGGCGGGCGGCGTCGCGGGCCAGCGAGTCCTGGGCCAGGCGCAGGTCGGCGAGCAGGTCGCCGGGCGACAGGTAGGCGAGGTCGAGGTCGCGGCGGCGGGTGGCGGCGATGCGGGCCGCGACGAACAGGAGCCACTGCCGGTGCGGCTCGCGCGGGGACCGGGTGGCCAGCTCGGAGACCAGCTCCGGGTGGGCGTCCTCGGCCGCGGCGATGGCGCTCTTCAGCTCGGGCGACGGCGGCGCGAACTCGGCGGTGGCGGTGAGGGTGCGGCCGATGCGGGTGGTGGCGTTCTCCAGCGCGGTCAGCACGTGCTCGGCCTGGATTTGCACGGCCTCGCGGGTGACCTTGGCGGTGACGTTGGGGTTGCCGTCGCGGTCGCCGCCGATCCAGCTTCCGTAGCGGATGAAGGGCCGCGCCAGCGGCGCCCGGGTGCCCGTGCCGTCGGCCAGCGCGGCGTCGAGCGAGCGGTAGACCTGCGGGACGACGCGGAACAGGGTCTCGTCGAAGGCGGCCATGGCGGTGCGCACCTCGTCGAGCGGGTCGAGCTTGCTCGGGCGCAGGTGGGCGGTGCGCCACAGGAGGTCGATCTCCTCCAGCAGCCGCCGCCGGCTCTCGGCCCGCTCGGAGGCGCCCCGGCCGGGGGTGTTGTACTCGGTGAGCCGGCCGCTGATCCGCTGGATCGCGGTGACGACGGCCCGCCTGCGCGCCTCGGTCGGGTGGGCGGTGAGCACCGGGTGCAGCTCCAGGCGCTCGACCAGCTCGGCGACGCGGTCGGCGCCCAGCTCGTGCACGGCGTGCGCCAGCGACTCGCGCTGTACGCCGCCCTCGGTGTCGCGCTCGCGCAACGTACGGATGCGGTAGTGCTCCTCGGCCAGGTTGGCCAGATGGAAGTAGCACGTGAACGCGCGAGCGATCTGGACGGCCCGGTCGATCTCCCACGCCTCGACCATGGCGGTGATCTCGTCGGCCGACGCCTCGCCCCTGCGGGCGGCGATGACCGCCTTGCGCAGTCTCTCGACGTCGGCCAGGAGGTCTTCGCCCCCCTGCTCGGCAATGACCTGTCCGAGCAGCTTGCCGAGCAGCCGCACATCGTGCCGGAGCTCGTCGGGCATCTCGGTGACGGCGGCGCTACGACGCTCGATCCCCTGGTCAATCATGTGTCGAAGGGTATCCAGTCGCCGACGGAGGCCGTAGCCCGGTCTCACCTAATGGACTAGACCACTGCTCACGTGGGACGGGACACGGCCGCCACGAGCTCGGGCATGCGGGAGAAACCGATCGTCGCGCCGAGCCGGCGGCCGAGCGTCTCGATCAGCAGGCCGTAGACCGGGGCGACGACGCAGAGCCAGACGAGCCCGAACGCGATCGGCACCGCGAGCGGCAGCGTCAGGGCGGCGATCCCGGCGAAGGCCCCCATGGAGGACACGAACGCCTGGCCGCCCTGCCCGGGGGCGGCTCCGGTGAAGGCGTTCATGCGCTCGGGCACCGTGTACGGGATCGCCACGCTGGTCACCGCGCCGACGCCGAGCCCGACGCCGAGCGCGCCCCAGCCGGCCAGGACGGCGAACGGGATGGCCGTCGGCTGGCCGGTCAGCAGCGAGCCGGCCACGGCGACGGCGACCAGCAGCGGCGTCGCGGCGATGGCGTTGGCCAGGTGGCGGCCGGCCAGGTCGGTGCGGAAGCCGTCCTCCGAGCCGATGGCCACGACGTTCATCCAGAGGGACGCGCCGTCGATGCCGTAGAGGTTTCCGGACTGGAGCGCGATCATGATGGCGGCCATCGAGGTGGTCGCGATGGGCAGCCACGGGCCGGCCCCGCCCGGGATGTTGGAGCTGAGCGAGAGGGCGAGCACGGCGCTGACCACGACCGAGGTGAACCAGAGCACCCGGAACCGAGGCTCCCGCCGCAGGTACTTGAGCTCCTTGGCGACCACGGCCGCCAGCGGCCCGTCGGGCAGGAACCGGTCGGCCAGCCCGCTCCCCTCGCGCACGGAGGAGCCCTGGGGAGAGGCGTCGGGGGTGACCAGCGCCCGGCTCAGCGCCTTGATCCACAGCCAGGCGGCCAGCACCACGACGAGCGCCACGACGGCGACCTCGGCCAGGCCGATGAGCCCGCCGTCGGCGATCGCGTGGGCCAGCATGCCCGGCGGCGTCCACCGCAGGACTCCCGCCGTGCCGCGCAGCATCGCGGCGGGGTCGCCGAGGTTGGTGTTGAGGAGCAGGTTGGGCAACTGGGCCAGCACCACGACGAACAGCGCGGCCACGGCCAGCACGTCGCGCCCGCGCCGGGTGCGCAGCGCGCCCGACAACGACGTGGTGACGAGCCGGGAGAGCACCAGGCAGAGGGCGAACTGCAGGAGCACCGCCACCGCCCCGACGAGCACGCCGCCGGGGCTCGTCGCGAGGCCGGCCAGCCCGCCGGCGACGACCACGAGTGTGGCGACCGGCCAGACGCCGGTGGCCGACGCGGTGAACATGCCGACCGCCAGCTCACCCGTGCGGAGGGGGAACAGCGACAGCCGGGCGGGGTCGAGCGTGTCGTCCAGCCCGAACGCGAGCAGCGGCACGACCATCCAGCCGACGAGGATGGCGGTGTAGGCGACGACGACGATGTCGGCGGCCACGTCGTGCGGCGCGAGGCGCACCAGCGCCATGAGCGCGAAGCCGAGCACGGCGAGGCCGGCGGCCACGACGAGGGAGAAGACGAAGCCGAGCTTGCGCTGGAGGTCGCCGCGCAGGTTGCCGGCGAGCAGGCGCAGCTTGAGCTGCGCGAACAGCGCGACCGTGCCGCTCACGACTCCTCCTGGTGGGCGCCGAGCCAGGTCAGGCCCGCGTCGCCGCCCGTGCGGGGCCCGCCGACGAGCTGGAGGAACGCCTCGTTGAGGCTGCGGCCGCCGCGTACCTCGGCGAGCGGCCCCTGGGCCACGATGTGGCCGCCGCTCATCACCGACACCCAGTCGCACAGCCGCTCGACCAGGTCCATGACGTGACTGGAGAAGATGACGGTCGAGCCGGAGGCGGTGAAGCGGCGCAGCACCTCGGTGAGCGTGCTGGCGCTGACCGGGTCGACTCCCTCGAACGGCTCGTCGAGGAACAGCACGGCCGGGTTGTGCAGCAGCGCCGCCGCCAGCCCGATCTTCTTGCGCATGCCGGTGGAGTAGTCGACGACGAGCTTGCCGGCGGCCTCCTCCAGGTCCATGACCCGCAGCAGCTCGGTGGCGCGCCGCTCGACGTCGGCCTTGGGGATGCCGCGCAGCCGGCCGTTGTAGAGGAGCAGCTCCCGGCCCGACAGCCGCTCGAACAGCCGCAGCCCTTCGGGCAGCACGCCGATGCGCGCCTTGACCTGGAGCTGGTCGCGCCAGACGTCGAGGCCGCCCACCTCGGCACGGCCGCCGTCGGGGCGCAGTAATCCGGTGACCATGCTGAGCGTCGTCGTCTTGCCCGCGCCGTTGGGGCCGACGAGGCCGGCGAAGCTGCCCGCCGGGACGACGAGGTCGACACCCGCGACCGCCACCTGCGGTCCGTAGCGCTTGAAAAGGCCGTGCGTGCGAACCGCGTCCGTCATGGATCCACTCTAGGAGGAGGGATTACCCTTGCGCGCATGACAGCGGACGCCATACCAGAAAAGCCGGACACCCACACCACGGACAACCACACGGACGTCCACACCACGGGCGGGAAGATCGCGGACCTGGAGCGGCGGCTGGACGAGGCGGTCCATGCCGGCTCGGCCGCGGCGGTGGACAAGCAGCACGCCCGGGGCAAGATGACGGCCCGCGAGCGGGTGCTGGCGCTGCTGGACGAGGACTCGTTCGTGGAGTTCGACGCGCTCGCCCGGCACCGGTCGACGATGTTCGGGCTGGAGCGGCGCAGGCCGTACGGCGACGGCGTGATCACCGGCCACGGCACCGTGGACGGGCGGCAGGTGTGCGTGTTCTCGCAGGACGTGACGGTGTTCGGCGGCTCGCTCGGCGAGGTGTACGGCGAGAAGATCGTCAAGGTGCTGGACATGGCGCTGAAGACGGGCTGTCCCATCATCGGCATCAACGAGGGCGGCGGCGCGCGCATCCAGGAGGGCGTGGTCGCGCTCGGCCTGTACGCGGAGATCTTCAAGCGCAACGTGCACGCGTCGGGCGTGATCCCGCAGATCTCGCTCATCATGGGCGCCGCGGCGGGCGGTCACGTGTACTCGCCCGCGCTGACGGACTTCGTCGTCATGGTGGACCAGACCTCGCAGATGTTCATCACCGGGCCGGACGTGATCAAGACGGTGACGGGTGAGGAGGTCACGTTCGAGGAGCTGGGCGGAGCACACACGCACAACACCAAGTCGGGCGTGGCGCACTACCAGGCCGCCGACGAGAACGACGCGCTGGAGTACGTCAAGGAGTTGCTGTCCTACCTGCCCTCCAACAATCTGGACGAGGCGCCGGCCTACGACACGGCGGCCGACCTGGAGCCCGATCCCGAGCTGGACGAGCTGATCCCGGACTCGTCGAACCAGCCGTACGACATGCACCGGGTGATCGAACGGGTGCTCGACGACGGTGAGTTCCTGGAGGTCCACGCGCTGTTCGCGCCCAACATCGTGGTCGGGTACGGCCGGCTGGACGGGCAGTCGGTCGGCGTGGTCGCCAACCAGCCCATGCATTTCGCCGGATGTCTTGATATCAACGCATCCGAGAAGGCTGCCCGTTTCATACGAACATGTGATGCTTTCAATATCCCAATCCTGACATTTGTTGATGTTCCGGGATTCCTGCCGGGTACAGATCAGGAATGGAACGGAATCATCCGGCGCGGGGCGAAGCTCCTCTACGCCTACGCCGAGGCCACCGTCCCGCTTGTCACGGTGATCACCCGCAAGGCGTACGGCGGGGCGTACGACGTCATGGGCTCCAAGCACCTGGGCGCGGACGTCAACCTGGCCTGGCCGACCGCGCAGATCGCGGTGATGGGCGCCCAGGGCGCGGTCAACATCCTGTACCGGCGCGAGCTGGCGGCGGCCGGCGACCCGGACGCCGAGCGCGCCCGGCTGGTGACGGAGTACGAGGACACGCTGGCCAACCCGTACATCGCGGCCGAGCGGGGTTACGTGGACGCGGTGATCAAGCCGTCGGAGACCCGGGCCCAGGTCGTACGGGCGCTGCGCGCGCTGCGCAACAAGCGTGCCTCGCTACCGGCGAAGAAGCATGGGAACATCCCGCTTTGACTTCCTCCCCACACCTAAAGGCAGGGGATTCCAACCTTCACAGGCTGGGCTTCCTGCTTCACCGGCGACCGCACCCGGGAGGACCCGGAATGTCTGACGTCACCTCCACAGGCCGACACGGCAAGACCTGCCGCCAAAATGTTCTTCGCGGCGTTGACGTCCCGGTCATGCTGGGTGCCGCAGGACGGGCACTGCCACGTCCGGGTGCTGAGCGAGAGTTCGGCCAGCAGGTGCCCGCACTCCGAACAGGTCTTGGAGGAGGGGTACCAGCGATCGATCACGATCAGGTGGCGGCCGTTTTTGGCTGCCTTGTACTCCAGCATGCGGCGGAAGGTGCCCCAGCCGGAGTCAGAGATCGCTTTGGCCAGCTTGGGGTTGCGGACCATGTTCTTGACGGCAAGGTCTTCGATCACGATCACGTCGTGGTCACGAACCAGCCGCGCCGAGATTCTGTGCAGGAAGTCGGTGCGGGACGAACGGACTTTGCGGTGCGCGCGAGCGACCTTCGCCTTCGCCTTGGCCCGGTTGACGCTACCGCGCTGCCTGCGGGCCATGCGCCGCTGGTAGCGGGCCAGGTTGTGCTCCCGTTTGGCCAGATGGCGCAGGTTGGTGATCTTTTCTCCGTCAGAGGTGACGGCGAAATCCTTCACTCCGACGTCCACGCCCACCATCGCGCCGGTCGCCGGAGCCGGTTCGAGATCTTCGACGTCCACGGCGAAGGACACGTACCAGCGCCCGCACGGGTCGCGGGACACGGTGACCGTGGTGGGTTTGATGGTCGCCGGGTCGAGGTCGGGCCAGGACCACACGAAGGCCAGCGGCGTGTCCATCTTCGCCAGCAGCAGTCGCCCGTCGCGGTAACGGAAGCCCGACCGGGTGTACTCGGCGCTCTGCCGCACGGTCCGGGACTTGTAACGCGGGTACTTGGCGCGCCCGGCGAAGAAGTTGGTGAAGGCGACCTGCTGGTGGCGGATGGCCTGCTGCATCGGCACCGACGACACCTCGTTCAGCCACGCCAGTTCATCGGTCGCTTTCATCGCCGTGAGATGGGCATTGGCCTGGGTGAAGCTCGTTGTGACCCGCTCACCGTGGTAGCGGCCATGCCGCCAGGCCAGGGTCCGGTTCCACACCACGCGTACGCAGCCGAACGTGCGGTTCAGTACCGCCGCCTGTTCGGTGGTGGGATAGGCCCGCACCTTGTAAGCCGTACGCACGTTCGAAGCCTATCGAAAACTACTGTCATAAACAGCACGGCGCCGTGTCGCGTTTCCTCCCCGGGGCCGAAGCCCGAAGTATCCACATTAAAGGAGTTTCGATGAAGCCGCACCTCAGGATCGTCCGGGGCGACGCCACGCCGGAGGAGATCGCCGCACTCGTGGCCGTCCTCGCCACCCGCGCCGCCCCGCCGCGACCGTCCGCCGCGCCCTCTCCACAAATGTGGCGAAACCCGGCTAGAAGGATGCGTAATCCCCTCGCTCCGGGGAAGGCGGCTTGGCGGATGAGCGCCCTGCCCTAGAGAGATCCCAGGAAACGGGTGTCAACTTCCCAGGGAGTTGGGACTATCTAGAAAAAAGCAGGAGTATATAGTCGGCCGATCAACTAACGCTGCGGCCTGGAGGACATCATGGCCATCCCAGACCTCATGCCGCATCCTGTGGCGGCCAAGTACGCCGTCCTCGTGGATGTCGGATACCTGTACGCCGCCGCGGGTGAAGTCCTGCTGGGGGCCAAGGAACGTAAAGAATACCGGGTGGCCGCGGATGAGCTGATCCAAAGTCTCCAGAAGCATGCGATGGAACGTATTTCCGGTGAGCTGCTGCGGATCTATTGGTATGACGCCGCCCGCGACCGCGTGCCGACCGTGGACCAGCGGGTCATCGCCCAGCTGCCCTGGGTCAAGGTACGGCTTGGCAACCTCAACGCCCGCGGCCAGCAGAAGGGCGTCGACGCGCAGATCAGGAGCGACCTGGAGGCGCTGGCCCGCCACCACGCGGTGACCGACACGATACTGTTGGCCGGGGACGAGGACATGGTGCCCGCCGTGGAGGCCGCCCAGGCGTACGGGGTGCGCATCCACCTGTGGGGCGTCGAGCCGCCGTACGGGACCAACCAGGCCGAGCGGCTGGTGTGGGAGTCCGACACCGTCGAAGTGATCTCCGCTGATTTCCTGAGGCCCTTTTTCAGCCGTGCCCCGCAGCCCGTGCCGGTCGCGCCGCCCGTGGCCGCGCCGTCGCCCGCGCAGGTGTTCGCCGGGCGCGCGCCCGTCAAGCCGCAGGTCAAGCCCGGCCAGGTGGCCAAGCTAGGCCCCAGCCGGCCGCGGGTGGAGGACGTCGGCGAGCACGTGGCGCAGAAGTGGATCCTCACGCGTGGCCGCGACAACATCCGCGACCTGCTTCCCGGCCCGATCCTGCCCACGGTCATCGACACGGAGCTGCTGATCGAGGCCGAGAAGGAGCTGGGCCACTCGCTGCGGCCGTTCCCGGAGGCCAGGGTGTGGCTGCGCGACGGGTTCTGGGCCCGGGTCTACCGGGAGTTCGACCTGGGCGTGGGCGTCTCGTCCAAGTGACCGGCGGGGAGCGGGCCCCGCCACGCCCGCTCCCCGAGGATCGCCATGGCGGCGGGCAGCAGCACGCCGCGCACCACGGTGGCGTCGAGCAGGATGGCCAGGGCCATGCCCAGGCCCAGCATCTTGTACTCGATGGCCGACAGCGTCACGAACACCGTGAAGACACCCGTCATGATCAGGGCCGCGCTGCTGACCACACCCGCGCTCGCCGCGATGCCCCCGGCCACCGCCTCGCGGGGAGAGGCGCCGCCCGCCCGGCGCTCCCTGATCCGGCTGAGGACGAAGATGTGGTAGTCCATGCTGAGCCCGAACAGCACGATGAACATGAACAGCGGCAGCCAGCTCACCACGCCGCCGTACGAGGTGAACCCGAGCAGCGACTCCAGATGACCGTCCTGGAAGACCCAGACGAGCACCCCGTACGAGGCCCCGATCGACAGCAGGTTGAGCGCGATCGACATCAGCGGGATGGCCCACGACCGGAACGTCACCGCCAGCAGCACGAACGCCAGCACGAGCACGAACCCGAAGACGGCCGGGGTGCGGCCGTTGACCTGTTGCGCGAAGTCGTACGGCATGGCGGTCTTCCCGCCCACGGCGTAGGTCGCGCCGTCCACGGAGCCCAGCGTCGCGGGCAGGGCGCGCTCGCGCAGCACGGCCAGCGCGCGGTTGGCCACCGGGTCCGTGACGGCGCCCGCCAGCGGCACCCGCACCACCATCGCCCGGCCGACCGGCACCGTGGTGATCGGCTCCCGCAGGAGTCCTTCGCTCCCGGCGGCCTGCCGGTGCAGCGCGCCGATCGCCTCACGCACCGCTGACGTGTCGGCGGACGCCCCGTCCGTACGGGCGACCACCACCCGCGCCGCGGTCGCCACGCCCGGGAACACCGGTTGCATCGCCGAGGCGGCGTCCACGGCCGCGGACGCGCCGGGCGGCAGGCTGGCCGTCACCGCCGCGTCCTGCAGCCGGATGCCCAGCACGGGCAGGGCCATGGCGAGCAGGACCGCGGCCGTCGCCACGCCGGTCACCACGGGGCGGCGGACGACCGTACGCGCGATCCCGCCCCACAGGCGCGACTCCACGGCCGTCACCCGCCGCCGGCCCAGCCAGGGGATGCGCGCGAGATCCACCCGGTCGCCGAGCGTGGCGAGCAGCGCCGGGAGCACGGTGACCGAGCCGAGCACGGACAGGCCGACGACCAGCAGCGTTCCGGCCGTGAGCCCCTTGAAGACGTCCACCCCGGTCAGCAGGAGCCCCACCGCGCACGCCATCACGGTGACGCCGGAGGCCACGATGGCGTGCCCCGAGGTCCGCGCCGTGGTCCGCAGCGCCTCACGCACCCCCTTCCCCGCGGTCCGCTCCTCACGGAGCCGGCGCAGGTAGAACAGGGAGTAGTCGATGCCGACGGCCATCCCGATCAGCAGCACGATGGCCGAGGCCGCGCTGTTGAACGGCACCCACAGGCTGACGAGCTCCAGCAGCCCGAACGCGCCCGCCAGCGAGGTCGCCGCCAGCAGCAGCGGTATGCCCGCCGCCACCAGGGAGCCGAAGACGGCCAGCAGCACGAGGACGGTGAGCGGCAGCGAGGTCCGCTCGACCCGCGAAAGGTCGTCCTTGATCCCCTCGTTGACGGCCGCCGACAGGCTGCGGTCGCCCGCCTGGAGGAGTCGCACGCCCGGATGCCGTTCCCTGACCTCCTGCACCGCGCGAACGGCCGCCGCGTAGTTGTCCTCGAGCCGTTCGTCCGGACCGGCCACCTCGAAGGTGACCAGCCCCGAGCCGCCGTCTCGCGACGTCCAGCGCTCGCCGTGCGGGCTCGACGGCGAGCCGACGTCCCGAACCGCCGCGCCCGTCCGGCGCAGCCGGCTCACCAGATCGGCGGCGGCCTCGCGCAGCTCCGGGTCCTCCGCGAAGCGCCGGCCGCCGCCCGCCTGCCCGGACCGGATCAGCACGTTCTCCCGGACGGAGCCGACGTCGTGCTGGGCGTCGATCATCTCCTGGGCGCGGCCGGCCTCGCCCGGATCGACGGCCCGCGCGGACTCGCCGCCGGTCAGCGCCCCCGCCAGGGTCGCGAGCACGACCAGCGCGAACCAGCCACCGATCGCCATGGCACGGTGCCGCGCCGACCAGTTCGCGACGGTCTCGGCGAACCCGGGACGTGCCCGGGACCGCGCGGGCGCCCCGGGGCCGGCCGATGACGAGTGGATGGATTTGCTCTCGGGCAGCATCGGCTGCTCTCCTGTCCTTGGTGGAACGTGCCTGTGGAAACTCGCCCTGGGCGAGGTGGTTCGTCTCCCCGTGCCTGGGCCGCCGAGTTGCAGCTCGGCGGCCCAGGGCTGGTCACGGGGTCACTCGACGTCTTTGAGGATCCGTTCGATGGAGTCGGTACGGCCGCTCAGCTCCGAGACCTGCCGGCCGATCTCGGCCAGCCGCTGCTCGACGGCCTGCTGTCCCGAGACCGCGGCCTCGGCCAGCTTCCTGTACTCGCTCTCGCGCGCGAGCCGCGCCTTGGCCCGCCAGGTGACGGCCACCTGGCAGACGACCGTGATGATCACGGCGGTGAGAAGGACGAAGACGCCGATGGTGCCGATGACCTCCTGCCACTCGTGCTCGTTCACTGCGGCGATCCCTTCTCGTCGGTCAGCATCTCCACGGCGTCCGCGATGGACTCCGGCGTCAGGTGGATCGAGAAGGGTCTCGTCTCGTAGAACTTCATCGCTTTTCCGTCTTCCGACAGTTCGAGCTGGGAGCTGACCAGGCCGGCCGCCTCCAGCTTCTTCAGGTGGACCTGGAGGAGTGCCCTGCTGATGCCCAGCTCGCGCGCCAGCCGGCTCACGTAGTTGCGTCCGTGCATGAGTGCCGCGACGACCCGCAACCGGTGCGGGTTGGACAGGGTGGCCAGCACCCGTACCAGGTCGTCTCCCGTCGGCGCGGGATCACTCATGCAAACGTCCAACGGCACATGCCAAGAAAACTTAGCAGGTCTTCTTCAGGTGCGCTGCCCGAGGAGCGCCTCGGCCACCGCGGTGCGCGCGTACAGGACGTACCTCCCGGTGCGGTGCGACGTGCACAGGCCGGCGTCGCGCAGCGCCGTGAGGTGCCGGCTCACGCCCGGCTCGGCCAGCTCCAGGCGCCGGGCCAGGTCCTGCGTGGAGGCGGGCTGGTCCAGCTCGGCCAGCAGCCGGGCGCGGGTGCGGCCGAGCACCGTGGCCAGCGCGGAGGGCGTGTCCGCCGCGCGGCGCTCCCACAGCGTGGCCACGCCCCGCGGCGGGTAGCGGACCGGCGGCGGGTAGGGCGGCGTCGTGTCGGGGTAGACCCGCGGCCCGGC